>JAAYUR010000034.1 GCA_012517645.1 Treponema sp. | reverse complement strand
TGCGGCATTGCGCCAGTTGACCGCTTCCGCGATGCGCCGGTAATGGTCGTAGATCTCCTCCTGGTCGGGGGTGTAGTAGTAGGGCGGCAGGACGAGCACCCCCGCGGCGCCCGCGGCTTCGGCGTACTTCGCGTTCCGGATAGCCTTGTCGGTCGTCTCCGCCGTCGCCCCGACCACGACAGGGACCCTTCCGCCGGCCGTCTTCATGACTCGGTCGACTACGGCCTTCTTGTCCTCGTCCTCCAGGCTGGCGAATTCCCCGGTGCTCCCCAGGGGGATCAGTCCGTGGACACCCTGCCGGATCAGCCAATCGGCGTTCTTCTCGATGCCGGCCAGGTCGACGTTTCCGTCCCGGGTGAAGGGGGTGACCGTAACTACATACACACCGCGCAGGCTCATGGGTTCCTCCATATAGTTCGCTGTATCTCGCCGGTTCGCCGTCAACGATTAAAGGCCGATTCGCTTAAGCGTCGCTTCCGTGGGAATCCCCGTTTCTGCATCCCAGCCGCGGGCCTTGTAATAGTCCCGAAGCATCCCGGGGAAATCGGAAATGCCGCATTCCGCCACTCCCTGGTACCGGCCGAAGTCGGGAACGGCGCATACTCGGGCGGGCAACAGGTCGTCCGCGGCCGTAAAGCCTTCCCGCAGGTTGAACAGCCGCTGAAGGTTGATCACCCGCTCGGAAACCGCCAACAATTCCTCCGCTCCGATCGCTCGCCCCGTGACCAAGGAGACCATGGCCGCCAGTTCATCCACGCCGATGCCGGCGTACATGAAGAACTTGCAGGTCCCCAGGATCTCCGGTAGATTGAGGCCGTCCTGGATGAGTTTGACCGCCGCTCCCTTGTCCGACTCGGCCCATCGGTCAACTTGGTTCGGGTCCGGCAGGCCGTGCTTGCAAAGCCCCCAATCCATCTTCCCCGAATCCCAGGCCATCAACTCCGCGGGATGGATGTGGCACATCCCCCGGTTCCCGGTGCCGTAACTCACGGCCAGGGACTTCCCGGAACGGGGATCGTGCGCCGGACCCTCCAGGCCCTTGACGTGGACGGCGAAAGCCTCCGACCCCTTGCCGATCTTCGCGGCCGCGGCTCGGACACCGTCGGCCAGCACGGAACCGATCCCCTCCCGTAGGGCGATCATCTTGACCAGCCGGGGAAGGACCTTCGCGTTCCCCCAGGAGAGATCCAGCCCCGCCGCATCCGAGGCTGCAAGGAGCCCGTTTTCCGCGCATTCCAGGAGAAACGCTATGGCCCCTCCGGTGGAAATCGTGTCCACCCCGTACTCGTTGCACAGGTGGGAGCAATGAACCGCCGCGTCCATGTCCTCGTTCTGGAGGTAGGCGGTGAAGCAGGAGATGGACTCGTATTCCGCCCCCCCGTGCTCGGGAGTACGGTATTCTCCGCCTTCCACGCGGACCTTTCGTCCGCAGGAAATCGTGCAGCCCCGGTAGCAGGGATAGGGTTTGACGAAGTTGTTCCGGACGAAGCTGTCAAGAAGCTCGGCCCCCTTGCCCCAGGAATTGGAATGCCAGTTCTTGCTGGGCCAATCCCCCTTCTCGTCGTTCGCGGCAAGGTCGCCGATGGTTCCGTTGTCGTGAAAACCGATCGAGACGGGGTTCGATCGCAACTGGCCGAAGTATTCTTTTAAAAGCCGCTTGAACTCCTCCGGTTTTGCGGGGGCGACCTCCTGGTTTCCTTCCACGACCAAGGCCAGAAGGTTCTTGGACCCGAGGACCGCCCCGGCGCCGGTCCTTCCCGCGGCCCGGTCTCCGAACATGACCGCGGCGTAGGAAACCCCGTTCTCTCCCCCGGGTCCGATGCACCCGATGGAGTACCTGCCTTCCGGCAGTTCCTTTCGGATCAGCGCCAGCTTTTCCGAAACCAGTTTGCCGACCAGGTGTTCCGCCGGCCTGAACTCGGCCTTCCCGTCCCGGATCACCACGTAGACCGGCTTCGGAGCCCTGCCCAGGATGAGTATATGGTCGAACCCCGCCCGGCGCAGGTCCGGGCCGAAGTCGCTGCCGGGGAGGAGGGAACGGCGCCCCGTGCTCCTGGACCGGGCGCCGGGAATCCTGGATCTCGCGGAAGGGACAGTCCGCCTGGAGCATCCCCGCCTGGAGATCCGGAACGACGGCCGCACGGCGATCCTCGGTCCCAACGGCGGCGGGAAGACGTCCCTGCTCCGTTGGATCCGCGGCTCCCTGGATCTTCCGGAGAATCGGGTCTGGTACCTCGAGCAGGAGCTTTCCGAGCGGAGCCGGAGGGAAGCCCTGTCCGCACTGCGGACGCTCGGGGCGGAGGACCGAGGCCGCGTACTGTCCGCAGTGTATCGGCCGGGATCCGAGCCGTCCCGGCCGTGATGGGAGGGGAGGACCCGGCCTAGATTTCGAACCGCCCCCGCGTCATGACCCGGACCTCCCGTCCGTCCCGGGTCGTCCCCGTTACGTCCATGTCGGGGCTTCCGATCATGAAGTCCGTGTGGACCATGGAAACGTTGACGCCCAGCTCCGCGAGCTCCCCGTCGGACAGCCCCTCGGCGCCCTGTACGCAGGCCGGGTAGCCCGATCCCAGGGCGACGTGGGACGCCGCGTTCTCGTCGAACAGGATGTTGTGGAAGACCCTGCCGGAGGTGAAGACGGGGGAGGATCCGTCCACCAGGGCGACCTCCCCCAGGGATTTGGCCCCGGGATCCATGGACATCAGGGTGTCCAGGACGTCCTTCCCGGACCGGGCGTTCCAATCGACCGCCCGTCCGGCCCGGAACTCCACCCAGCCGTCCTCCACGACCTTCCCGATCGAGGGCACCAGCACGGGCCGGGTGAAGGCGGCCCGGCCTTCGGCCCGCCGGAAGTCCGGGGACGTGAAGACCTCCTCGGTGGGGATGTTCGGGAAGAAGAGGCGGCCCTTCGCGGTCCTCTCCGGCCCTCCCCTCCAGACGGATTGCGGAAGCAGGCCGACCATGAGATCCGTACCCGGCCCCCGGAACCGCACGGAGTCCAGGGAAAGGGAGTTGAGCCGTTCCGCCCGGGTCTCCAGGTTCCGGCAGTGTTCTTCCCACGCCTTCGAGGGATCCGGCCGATCCAGCCGGAGGATCGGTATCAGGACCTTCCAGAGCTCCTCGACCGCCTCGGGTCCCGCCGGAACGCCCAGGATCCGGGCGGCCATCTTCTCCGTCGGTAGAAACGCCACCAGCCAGGCCACCTCGTTGTCCAGGACGATGCGGCGGCGGTAGGGCTTCATGGCCTCGGCGGTGGCCCGGACGCAGCGGGCGTTCCGCTCGGGATCCAGGCCCGAGAGGAAGTCGGGATCCTCGGGGGCGTGGATGGACAGGACGGCCCAGTCTTCGTCGATCATGATCCCGTAGGGCTCGTACCGGGACCGGGGGGCGTAATCCAGGTACTCCGCCTCGCTGTGCTCGATCCGGGCCTTGTAGAGGGCGGGATTGTCCGCCTCGTTGTTGTCGAACCGCACATAACGGCAACCTCGCTTGTAGGCTTCCTCCGCAAGGATTCCGGCGAAGGGCAGGTGGACCGGCTGGGCCCGGATCAGCAGGCACTGGCCCCTCTGAAGGCTCACGGCGGTCAGGAGGACGTTGGCGTAGGCGCGGAGGAGGGAGGAGTCCATGGATGCTCCCGGCGGGAAGGATAGCCCATCCTAGGTCCGCCGGCCGAGGCCGTCAAGCCGGCCGGGCACGCCCGGGCGGCCCGTTCCTCGGCTCTATTTCGAAGGAACCGTCCCGGTTCATTCGAAATAGACGCTCACCAACTCCACACCGCCGTCCGCCTCGGCGCTTTCCCCGGGATCCGCGTAGGCCACCGATAGCTCCGCGTACACGAGCCCCCCTGGAGGCAGGGCTGTCTCTAGGACCAGGGTGCGGAAGTAGGACCGGGACGCCGTGAAGACCCGAAGGGAGAGGGAACTCCGCTCGATGCGGACGGAACCTGTGTTGGCCACCTCCAGGTAGGCCACGCAGGAACGTAGGCCGCCGATCTCCTCGTCGTGCCAGCCGAGAACCCGTGCGCTTCCGGAGGGAATCCAGTCCTGCGCGCAGGCCGCGAGGATCAGCACCGGGACCGAAGAGGCCAGGAGGACCGCCGCCCGCAGGCCCGACACTCGAAGTCCGCCCGCCCGCGTCACGTCCCGGCCCCCGTTGGTATCCGCACCTCGTACTCCACGCCGGCGGTCGGGACGAAGGCGGCGCTCGGATCGGTCAGGGATCGGGACGCCCCGGTCCGGAAAAATGCGCTGCCCGCCCGCAGGTGGACCTCGATCCGGGCCTCCAGATCCCAGTCGAACCCGGCGCGCGGATCCGCCCCGGGGCCCAGGGCGGGAGCCCGAAGCCGGGGGGAAAGCCCGAGAAGGAGTCCCGCCCGGTCGTTCAGGACCTCGACCATCGACAGGGAGAGCGCCAAGTCCGCGGGGCGCCATACAGGTTCGGGTACACCCATCCGGGGAATCGAGACAGCCCAGGAGAAGGCCG
This sequence comes from Treponema sp., assembly GCA_012517645.1. GTDB lineage: Bacteria > Spirochaetota > Spirochaetia > Treponematales > UBA12059 > JAAYUR01. The sequence goes on along the minus strand of JAAYUR010000034.1, from coordinate 3,981 downwards.
CGGCCAGGGCCGCGGGATCCCGGATCCGGCCCAGACCTACGCTTGCGCTCAAGCGGTGGGCTCCGGATCCCGGGGCGGGGCGGAGGTGACGCGTCGGATCCCGTGTCCACCGGCCCAGGGGCGCGGCGTACCCGGCACCCAGGAATCCAAAGCCCGCGCCCCTCCGGAAGAAGGCCCCCGCCTCCACGGACGGGTCCCCCCAGGCCGCGTCCGAGCGGCCCGACCAGGGGCCCTCCAGGCCGATCCGCACGGACAGGGGCAGGCGCATCGAGAATCGGAGGATCCCGGGAGGCCGGAGATCGAGGCCGAATTCCCACTCCGCGTCCAGGGCCCGGCCGGCCGGGAGATCCCGGGTCGTCGGTCGCAGCTCCGCCCGGAAAGACAGGGCGGGGGGCTCCTCCCCGGCGGTCCGGGCTCGGGGGGCTTCCGAGCAGGCCGCGGGGGGAGGAAGAGCGGCCAGGGTCGCAAGGAACGCCGCCAAAATCGCCGACGGGACGGAACGGACGAGGCCGCGTCGCGGCGCTGCGGAGGCCGAAGGAATCCGGCTCACCGGACAGCCTCCGCCGCCAGAGCGGACAAAAAGCTCCGAATCCCTTGCGCTCCCGCCGACCGGAGTTCCAGGCGCTCCCGGTCGAGCCGGCCCCCCGGGAGCACCGCGGCCAGGGCACCCCCCGTGAAGGAAGAGCGGAACTCCCTTTCAGCCAGGGTGAAGAGCCCCCGGGCAGGATCCGCAAGCACGGCGGTCCCTCGATCCATGGACAGAAGAAGCGCGAAGTGCCCCCCGTCGTCCCGGAGGTGCACGAGAAGGGGCGAATATCCCCTGCGCAGAGCCTCCGCTGCCGAATCCGGATCCAGGCGCACGGCCCGTACCTCGAACCCCAGCCGGGCGAGCAGAGCGGCGAGTTCCCCAAGGTCCGTCGCCCGCTCCTCCCGGCCTTCCCCCGGGGCCAGGGCGGCCCTAAGGTCCGCCTCCCGGCACGGGAGTCCCCAGTACAGGTCCGCCAAGGATGCGGCAGCCGCCAGCCCGCAGGAACGATCCCCCTCCTGCTCGTGGACCGCCTCGAAGCGCAGGGTCTCCCGGCCTGCGGCGGCCCGGATCATCCAGGCCAGGAGCAGGGCTTCCACGGCCTCACTCCAGCAGGGAGAGGGCGAAGAAGGGGTACCTTTCCTCGGTCATCCACAGGTCGGTGATCAGGATCAGATTATAGGCCGAGGCCGGATACCTCCCTCCCCGGGGGAAGAGGGATACCCCCGTCAGCGTTCCTTCATAGAAGGAATCCGCGGCGCCGGAACAGGACACGGATCCCGAGTCCGGGCCGGAGGGCTTGAGGGTCATTTCCCGATCCACGCTGCCGTCCGGGTAGATTTCCTCGAATTTCAGAGTCCCGTCCCTTTTTACATAGCGGCCGAACCACTCCCGCTTGCCCGCGAGCACCAGCTCCCCCTGGACGCTCCCGTCCGATCCGGGGGAGTAGGTCTCCGCGCCCTTGTCCCAGGGAATCGTGAAGACTCGGCCGGCGGGATCGAAGCGGAAGCCCGTCGCCTCCCCGCCCGCGGTGACCGTAAGCCCCGTTTCGGACCACCCCAGGACATAGTCGTACCCCCTCGGGGTCTTCCCGAAGGACCGGAAGACTACCTTGTATCCCCCCTGGAGGGGCTCCGATTCCACCCGGGCCAGGGGAGTCTCCGCGCCTGCCCGGACCTCCCGAAGCTCCGCCCGGCGAATGGTGCCGTCCGGGTGGAAACGGAACTCCGCCCGATACCGCACGGCCTCGGGATCCTGGATCCGGACCGAGGTGTACCGGTATTCGAACACCGCCGCCTCCGGCTTCGCGGCGGGGCTTGGGATCGCGCCCGCTTGCGCCGAGGCCGGATCGGACGCGGCTTGCGCCCCCTCGGGCGCCTTTCCGGAGGGGGGCCGGGCCTCCGCGAGAGCCCCGCCGGGCTCGGGCGCCCCCCGCCCGCAGGCCGCCAGACCGGCGGCCAGAAGGACGATCAGGCCGACACGGAACCCGGTTCCGTGGATTCCCTTGCTTTGCATGATGTTCCTCCTTTCGTACTTTGTTCGAACGACTCGATGCTCGGGAAACGGGAGCGCGCGGAACGGGAGAAAAAGGGCGGATTTGAGGGCTCCCTCCGCAACGCGGTATTCGAAGGAGCCGTGCCTCGCCCGTGCTCCGGGATCTCCGCGCGCTCGGCGCGTGTTTCTAGTTCGGCGGGCGCCGTTCGCTCATCGGCCCGCCACCACGTACTGGTCGCCGCCCGCGGCACGGTCCGCGCGGATCGTGCGGGCGATCCTGCCGCAATCCGCCTCGCGGACTATGATACAGCCCCAGGATCGCGACGTCTCGAAGGATTTTTCCCGGTTCGAATGGATGCTGTACCCGTAATCCGCGACCCTGCCCGCGTACTCGGCGGAGACGATCCTCCCGTCCTGCTTGGTCACCTTGTAGGCGTCCACCAGCCCCTCCGCGTCCGTGCCGATGGAGTAGGGCCCGAACTTGTCCGAGCGGGCCTGGACCGTGGTCACCCGGTGCGTGCCTTCCGGGAATCCTTCGGGGACCGCGGCGTAGCCGGGCACCTTGCCTTCCTTCGTGATCAGGTCCGCGCTCACTCCGCTCGTCACCCTGTTGTGGGCCTCCACCTCGTATCGGCCCGCCCTGCCCCGTCCGTCGATGGGTATCTCCACGACCGTCAGCCGGTCGCGCCGGGCGCTGGCCCGGATGAAGACGTCCCCGCCCCGGTAGTCCTCCGGGCGGTCCAGGGCCGGGGCGATCGAATCGAGGTCCGAAAACCAATCCGACCCTTGCGGGAAGGCGGAAGCCGCGAACGCCGCGGCCGCCGCCAGGATCGCCAATACTCTTTTCACGGTGCGCCTCCTTGATCGGGGATCTCCGGACCCAGGCCCGGAGGCCGGGAACATGTCCCGGCGCTGAGGAATCCGCCGATAAAGGGGTCAAACGCTTGCGTTTGGGCCAATTTTTAAAAGTCGGTCACTCTTGAAATTGGCTTTGCGATCGCGCGCCAATCGCGGGTTTCAAAGAGGCTTTTTCAAAACTCCCTGAGTTTTGAAAAAGCTTCTTTGAGAAAAAAAAAGCTGTCCAAAAAGCTCTGTCGGCTTTTTGGACAGCCCATATCGGGGTGGCGTTTCGGTCGGAACCGAGCCCGCCCCTCCGCAGGCTCGGCCGGGCCGGGTCAGTCTCCTAGACGGATCCGCTTCCAGAGATCGGAATACAGGCTTATGGATTCGCCGATGTCCAGCTTGAGCTCACAGCGGGAAAGGTCCGCCTCGGTATAGTTGGGCTTGGTGGTCACCTTGGCCCGGGCGGGGACGTTGACGGTGGGCAGAGAAAGGTAACTGGCGATCCGGGCGTAGATGTCGTCCCGCTGGATGTAGTTGATGAAGGCGTGGGCCAGATCCCTGTGCTTGGCTCCCTTCAGGATGACCATGCAGTCCATGTAGGCGACTCCGCCTTCCTTGGGGATGAAGAACTCCGCGTCCGCCTTGAGGGCTTCGTCCAGCTCCAGGAAGACGTTCTCCGCCCATCCGTGGACCACCGCGTACTCGCCGGTGGCGTAGCCCTTGCCGAAGGACTCGGAATCGAAGCGCAGGACATTTTCCAGCCACTTCTTGATCTGGGCCTCCGCCTTGGCCAGCTCGCCGGGGTCGACGGAGTTGACCGAGTAGCCCAGGTACTTGAGGGCAGCGCCGATGGTCTCCCGGGGATCGTCCAGGAGGGTCATCTTGTTCTTGAGGTCCGGGCGCTCGTAGATGTTCCAGCTCCGGTCGAAGTCCCCGGCTATCTTCTTGTTCACCACGATGCCCGTGGCTCCCATGAAGTAGGGGACCGAGTACTTGTTGCCCGGATCGAAGGTCATGCGGGAGGTCACCGCGGGGTCCAGGTTCTTCAGGTTCGGGATCTTCTTCGGATCGAGGGGCTCGAGCATCCCCTCCTTTATCATGATGGAGACGAAGTCGGC
>JAAYUR010000003.1 GCA_012517645.1 Treponema sp. | reverse complement strand
TGGCGAGCCAAAAGCCTCTTGACCGAAATCCTGAGATCCGTGTCCGTCATTTTTCAACCTCCGTACCTATCGCCCGTCGGTAGAAATCCGCGTACTCCCGGGCCATGGCATCCAGGGAATACCTCTCCTCCACGGTCCGCCTCGCTTCCCGCTTGATCCGCTCGACCCGGGCCGGGTCCTGCCCGCAGCGCTCCAGCGCGGCCCTCAGCTCCCGGCCCAGGGACTCGGCGTCCCGGGTGTCCACCAAGAAGCCGTTGACCCCGTTGCGGATGTACGTCGAAGGACCCCCGGCCAGGGGCGCGCAGACGGGCAGGCCCTCCGCCATGGCTTCCAGTATCGAGAGCCCGAACTCCTCCTTCAAGGAGGGGCATACGTAGACATCGAATCCTTCCCGGGGTCGACGTGCGGAAAACCACCTGAGCAGGGCCCGGACGGCCTCGTTGGGCAGGGCCGGAAGGTGGCAGATCCTTCCCAGGCACTCCCGGGGTACGGATTCGCGGATCTCGTCCCGGACAAGGCGTTCCTCCGAGGAGGGGTTCTCCAGGTCGCCGCCCACCAGAACCAGGTTGTACCGCATCCAGAGCCCCCGGGACGCCCAGGCCCGGACGAGGTTCGCCTGACCCTTCACGGCGCCCAGGCGGCCGACGGAAAGCAAGGCGGGACGGCCGACGGCCGCGGGATCCAGGCCGAGATCCCGGCGAGGATCCCCGAGCAGGGCCGGGACGTCCAAGTCCGGAGCGGGCACGGAGATCCGGACCCCCTCGTCGACCCCCGCGAAGACCCGCCCCCGGGTATCCTCCAGCTGGGGGTAGTAGCGGATCAGGGTTTCCGAGAGCGTGTTCCGACCGATGGCCAGGACCCCCCGGGCCCAGGCCAACAGGTCGTCCCCGATCCAGATCCGGTTCACCAGGTCCCGGAGCTCCTCCCCCGAGCGCCCCCGGATCCGGCCGTCGGGCCCGCAGACCGAGCGGTGGGGGTCCGGGGTCAGGGTGACCGCCAGGGGTATGCCCAGGATGCGGGCGGCCAGGGCGGAAGCCCGGGACGCGTCGTCCAGGAAGCGGACATGGAGGATCCCGGGCCGGGCCGGCTCGGATCGTAGGGCCCTAAGGACGGACCGGGCGATCCGGCCGCTCGCCCCGGAGAATCCCGCGGGGGCCGGCGATGATAAATAGACGGGGACGCGGCGGATAGGGCCGCCGGAACCCGCGGACTCCCGGGCCACGTAGGGGTATGCGCATTCCCGGCTGTCGTAGCCCACCAGGGAGAGGACCCCCAGGCCCAGGTCCGTCAGGGCCGCGCCGAACTCCCGGACCAGGGTCCCGACGCCCCCGCTGGAGCCCCGGCCCGGCCGGGTGGGATCCCCGTGGAAGAGGGTCTGGGTCAGGGAAGCCGCCCCGCCCGACGCGGGCGGCGGAGCCGAGCCCGAGGGTCCCGGAGGACTTTCCTCCAAGTCCGCCAGGGCGGCCCGGGCCTCCTCCAGGACTCCCCACGGGAGGGGCCTGGTCAAGAGGCCTCGGATCCGCGGCGAGAGCTCCCGGAAGCCCGAGGCCGCGGCGTAGCCCAGGACGTCCACCAGGGTTTCCGGATCCCGGTCCGGACTCAGGGCCGCCGCGGTTCTGCCGGCGTCGAAGGGGGTCAGACCCGCGGAGCCCGCGCAGGCAAAGGCCGCCCGCTCCCCGTCCGGCTGGTCGGCGCGGCGGCGCAGTCCCTCCTCCGCCCCTTCCCGGCCGCGCAGGGCATCCGCCACGCAGCGGTCCAGGAGGGGGTTGCGGCCCAGGTGGGGCAGCCTCTCGAGGGCCTCGTCCGGCGCCGCCGCGCCGGGACGCAAGGACGCGGCCCGGAGAAGGACCATGCCCTCGAGCACCGGATCCGCCTCGGCTCGAGGCCTCGACAGGCCGCGGACAAGGGCCCGGAGTCCTTCGGGATCTCCGGGGACGTAGGAGAGGTAGATCTCTCCCCGCAGACGGGAAAACTCGTCCCCGGGCATGTAGTCCCGGCTTAAACCTCGTAGGTCCCGGCCGAGACCTTTCCCCCCGTGCCCGTCCAGTCGGTATGGAAGTACTCGCCTCGAGGTTTGTCGATCCGCTCGTAGGTGTGTGCGCCGAAGTAGTCCCGCTGGGCCTGAAGGAGGTTGGCCGGAAGGCGCTCCGCCCGGTAGCCGTCGTAGAACGAGAGCGCCGTGGACAGGGCGGGGACGGGAATGCCCGCCTCCACGGCCTTGGATACCACCCTCCGCCAGGATCCCTGGCAGCGCTCGATCACGGACCGGAAATAGGGATCCATAAGGAGGTTCCGCAGGTTCGGATCCCGGTCGAAGGCCTCCTTGATCCTCCCCAGGAAGGCGCTTCGGATGATGCATCCCCCCCGCCACATCAGGGCGATCCCGCCGTAGTTGAGGTTCCAGCCCTCCTCCTTGGCCGCCTCCCGCATGAGCATGTAGCCCTGGGCGTAGCTGACGATCTTGGAGGCCAAAAGGGCCTGCCGAAGGTCCTCCAGGAAGGCCTTGGCGTCGGATACAGCGACGGCGCCGGAGCCCGGGCCGGCCAGGACCTTGGAGGCCTCGACCCGTTCCTCCTTCATGGCCGAAAGACAGCGGGCGTACACGGCCTCCCCGATCAGGGTGACCGGGACGCCCAGCTCCAGGGAGCTGATGCCGGTCCACTTGCCCGTGCCCTTCTGCCCCGCGGTGTCCAGGATCTTCTCCACCAGGGGGGAGCCGTCCGTATCCTTGAAGGCCAGGATATCCCGGGTGATCTCGATCAGGTACGAGTCGAGCTCGCCCTTGTTCCATTCCGCGAAGACCTCGTGCATCCGCGCGGCGTCCATGCCCAAGCCCTGCTTCATGACGTGATAGGCCTCGCAGATCAGCTGCATGTCCCCGTACTCGATCCCGTTATGGACCATCTTCACGAAGTGACCGGCCCCCTCCTGGCCGACCCAGTCGCAGCAGGGCTGGCCGTCCGCGGTCTTGGCCGCGATGGCCTGGAGGATGTCCTTGACCAGGGGCCAGGCCTCGGGGTTGCCCCCGGGCATGATGGAGGGCCCGTGCCGGGCGCCCTCCTCGCCTCCGGAGACCCCGGTGCCGATGAAGCGGATGCCCTTTTCCGCGAGGTACCGGGTGCGGCGGGTGGAGTCCGGGAAGTGGGAGTTTCCGCCGTCGATGATCACGTCCCCGGCGGACAGGTGCGGAAGGAGGGTCTCGATGAACTCGTCCACCGCGGAGCCGGCCTTGACCATCAGCATGATCTTCCGGGGCCGCTTCAAGAGGGCGCAGAATTCCTCCACGGAATGGGCGCCGTGGATGGTGGTCCGCCCCTTGGCCGCGTCCGCCAGGAACTCGTCCACCTTGGAAACCGTGCGGTTGTACACCGCGACGGAGTAACCGTGGTCGTTCATGTTCAGGACCAGGTTCTGGCCCATCACGGCCAGCCCTATAAGTCCGATGTCCGCCTTCGCTTCCATTTTTTAGCGTCTCCTTCCATAACAGAATGACTGGTGCCCGAAAAACCGCTACGAGGCGAAACGTCCCCGGTAGGCCCAAAGGCCCACCGCCGGGTTGCTGATGTAGAAGATCTCCTCCCCGTCCGGGAGGGTGTTGAAGCCCTCCTTGAGGCGGGCGGGGTCGTATCGCTCCATGGTACGGGCGGGATCCGCCCAGCGGAAGCCGACCCCCTCCACCTCCTCCCGGGAGAGGTGCCCGGGGGCGTAGGTGATGGAGAACCGGCCTTCCGAGGAACCGTGGATCAGGTGGGCGGCGGCGGAGAGGCTGGCCCGAAGATCCGCCTCCTTTTCCACCAGGCCCACGACCCGGTCCGTGCCGGAGTACCCGTACTTGCGGATCAGCCGGTCGATCTCCGGGTCCTCCCCGAACTCCTTGACCCCCGGGGCCAGGACGATAAGTTCCCCGCCGTCCGCCAGGGCCATGCGGGTCCGGTAGACGCTCTTGTTCCCCAGCCAGGTGCTCCGGAACTCCTTGGGGTCCAGGTAGACGACCACCTTGGCCAGGGACTTGTCCAGCATCGTGAAGTTGACATTCAAGGAAAGCTCCGCCGCCGCCAGGAAGCACTCCTGGTCGTCCCCAATAAAAAGACCTTTCACGGCCAGGGACCCGTCCCTCTCGCGTCCCACCACGGTATGGGCGAAGACCAGGGGAAGGTGCCGGGCGAATCGCTCGTGGGCGTAGTTCAGGACCTTCCGGACCGGGTTGACGGCCCGGCCCATGATGCGCTCCATGCCGTAGACGGCGCCCAAATAGTGGCTCTTGTTGATCCCCTCGGCGCCCCCGGTGCCCACGAAGACGTTCTTGTTGTAGTTGGCCATCCCGATAACCTCGTGGGGCACCACCTGTCCCGGGGACAGGATGAGGTCGTGGCCGCCCTCGACGACCATCCGGTTGGCCTGGGCGGGCCAGGGGAAGGAGAGCCTGCCCTCGGAAACCTCCTCGATGAAGGAGGCGGGCACCTCCCCCAGGGTGACCACGTCGGTGCGCCAGCGGTGCACCCGGAAGAGTCCTTCCGGGACACCCGGGAACATCTCCCGAATCTCCTGGGGCGTCATGGGCTTGTGGGTGCCCAGAGCGGGCAGGATGTCCGTAAGGGCGGATCCGTAGCGGTCGTAGGCGAAACGGGTCAGGGTTCCCGCCCGGCTGTGGATCCGGGTGATGTCCGGGGGCAGGGCCAGGACCCGCTTGGGACGGCCGCGGACCGCTTCAACCCTGTCAAGCCCCTCCTGGAACGCCGCCGCAAGCTCCGAGTCCGAAAACACCGTGTCCGGAGATCCCTTGGCGTAGTACAGCATCTATCGTCCTTTCCAGGGCGGAAGCTCGGGGAGGCAGCGGTCGAATTCCGCGATGAGCCGGCTCTCGTACTCCCCGCCGTAGGTCCCCGCGAAGAAGCGCCCCAGGGCCTCCTCGTGGAAGAGCTTCCAGGAAGCCTCCTCGTGCCCGGGGTTCACCGGGAAGAAGAGGGCCCCGTTCTTCTTGGCCGCCTCCAGGTCCCCCGGGGCGTCCCCGATCATGAGCACCCGGCCGGGGGCGTACTTGCCCCCGGAGGCGAAGGCGATGTGTTCCGTCTTGGTCCCCATCTCCTGGCCGGCGATGACCCGGAGATGGCCCGCGATCCCGTGTTCCTCCCACTCCCGCCGGAGGGCTTCCTGGGGGGTCTGGGAAACGACGATTACGTCCGCCCGTTCTTCCATGGCCGAAAGGCACTCCCGCACCAGGGGGAAGGGCGGCACGTCCCGGACGATCTTGGCCACCGTCTCGTTGACCTCCACGGACCAGTCATAGACCCTCCGGAGGTCGGGATCCCCGGTGCGCTCAAGCTCGGCCTTCAAGGTGGGGTTCCCCAGCTTGGTTTCCCGGCCGACCCAGTCCCGGAGCCCCTTCAGCTCCGGCACCCGGACGCCCCGAGACTTGGTCTCTTCCCGGTCCCGCAGGAGGTCGAGGGCCCGGAGCACCGCATGGAAGCGGTTACACCCCCGGGTCTTGGAGTAGAGGTTCACGAATTCCCAGACTTCCCGGGCATATTTGGAAACCGCCTGGAGCCCGAAGTGGTTGATGTAGTTCGGGCAGAAACACTCTTTGTGCTTGATCTCCATGGAGTCGAAGACGCAGCCGTCCGAGTCGATGCCGATGAAGAACCCGTGCTCGGGCTTCAGGTCCCGGAGTACCTGGGAGGGATCGCTTGGGGTGGTGCTCATGCGACTTACCTTTCCTTTCGAAATATCATCCGATACGAAATCAGATACCATAAACATCCGGCGCAGTCAAGGGAAGCCGCGGCACGGACGAACGTACAGGACTCACCACGGAGATCACGGAGTGCACGGAGGAGAAGCGAGGTCAAAACCATAGGTCCAACAGAATGAACAAGATCGATCAAGATATACAAGATATAATATATCCATCTAGCTATCTAATAATGGATCTCCATCCTGTTGATCCTTTTCCTATCCTGTCCATCCTGTTGGATCGATGATTTCCACGTTTACTTCTCCGTGGTCTCCGTGTGCTCCGTGGTTGATTCGAGAAAACCCTTGTATCCACGGCGGTTGACAGCCCGGGGGTTTCGTAATACTCTGCCTTTCGAAAGGTAACGAAACATGATCCATCTGCCCCGGCACGCGGAGATACTGAAGATCCTCAGCCTTCTACGGAACGTTTCGGTAGGGGATTTCGCCCAACGGCTGGGCGTGTCCGAGGTGACGATCCGGAAGGACCTGGCCCAGCTGGAAGAGATGGGCTGCCTGGTCCGCACCCGGGGCGGGGCCCAGATCGCGGAAGACACCCGGGTCCTGAAGACCATCGACATGCGGCTCAAGGAGCGCATGGACGTGAAGGAGGCCATCGCCCGGAAG
>JAAYUR010000416.1 GCA_012517645.1 Treponema sp. | reverse complement strand
GCCTTCGAGGAGCGCATCCTGCCCCTCAGGGGAAACGGCGAGGTGGCCAACGTCATCTCCTCCGTGGGATTCCGATCCTCCGGCAGCGGGGGCACTTCCGCGGGCAACGTGGGCCAGATCGTGGTGGACCTGACGGAGCTGAAGGAGGGGCGCAAGCGTTCCGTGACCGCGGTGATGGACGAGATCAAGGGCATGACCTCGGACATTCCGGGGCCGGAGACCGTGCTGTTCCGCAAGGCCCAGTCCGGACCCCCCGTCTCGCCCCCCGTGGGATTCCGCATCCGCGGGGACGACTACGAAGGCCTCGCCGAAACCGCCGCCCTCATGCGGGAGCGCCTTGCGGGCTACCCCGAGCTCTTCAACATCGAGGATACCCTCCAGTCGGGCACTCCGGAACTACGCATCCGCATCAACGAGGAGAGGGCCGCGGCGTACGGCCTGACCGTTGCCGCGGTCGGATCCTACATCCGGGGCTCCTACGACGGGTTCCCGGCGGGCACCGTCTTCTTCCGCAACGAGGAACTGGACGTGGTGGTGCGCTACGCGGGTACCGGCGGAGCCCTTTCGGTGGAGCGCCTCCGGGAGCTCAAGATCCCCGGGGCCGACGGCCGCCTGGTCCCCTTCTCCGCGGTCGCCGAACTCGTGGAGGGGTCGGCCCTGGCGTCCATCAAGCGGGTGGACGGAAAACGGGAGGTGGAGGTCTCCTCCCAGGCCTACGACAAGGAGGTCGTCCAGGGCGTCAACGCCGACATCCGCACCTGGTTCCGGTCGGAAATCGCGCCGAGCCGCCCGGACCAGACCCTGATCGTGGGCGGCGAGTTTTCGGAACTGGCGGACCTCCTGGTTCAGATCCTTCGGGTCTTCTTGGTCGGTCTCTTCCTGATCTATGCGGTCCTGGGCGCCCAGTTCAAGAGCTACACCCAGCCCTTCCTGATCCTCCTGTCCGTGCCCATCGCCTTCTCCGGGGTTATCCTGTACCTGGTGTTCTCCGGGACCCCCTTCTCCACGACGGTGCTGTACGCGGGGGTAGCCCTGGCGGGTATCTCGGTCAACGACTCCATAGTCCTCATCGACTTCATCAACGAGGACCGGAGGAACGGAAAGCCCGTCGAGGAGGCGGTGGTGGACGCGGCGGTCACCCGTCTCCGGCCGATCTTCCTCACCAGCATAACCACCATAGCGGGACTTCTTCCAACGGCCCTGGGCCTGGGCGGGTACTCGGTGGTCTGGAGCCCCATGGCCAGCACCATCATATTCGGCCTCATCTTTTCCACTACCACCGCGGTCACAGTCGTGCCCGCCCTGTACGGCCTCTTGTTCGACCGAAGGCCCCGGAAGGCGAAGGCGGCCGCGGCATGAATCCAGCGACAAGGAAAGAAACTATGAAATCCACGATGTTCCGGGCTGCCGTCGCCGTGATCCTCCTTTCCCCGGCGGCGGCCCTTCCGGTCCCGGCCCAGTCCGGAATCCCGGCGGCCTCGCCGGCCGCCACGGCCGCCCCCCTCACCCTGTCCCAGGTCGCCGCCCGGGCCCTGGAAAACGATCCGGCGGTGGCGGCCTCCCGGGCCGCCGCCGAGACCGCCCGTGTTCAGTACGAGCTCAAGCTGGACGAGTCCCGGCCCAAGTTCGTCCTGGGCCTGACCCCCTTCTCCCTGGACCAGAGAAGGCTTTTTTCGGCGGATGCG
>JAAYUR010000302.1 GCA_012517645.1 Treponema sp. | reverse complement strand
TGGTTGATCCGGAGCTCCAGTACCCGGGCTTCCTGGTTCAGGGGGAAGATGAGTTTGACCTGGGCGATCCTCTGCTTGGCCTCGTCGAAGGACTGCAGGGCGCTGACCCGGTCCCTCCGCTCCAGGGCCGCTCGCCCCTCCTCGAAGTTTTTGCGGGCAAGGCTGAGCAGGCGGCTCATCTCCGGATAGAGGGGCGCCGTCTGGGGGATGTCCCGGCCGGTCTTCACGGACAAGGCGGTGCGGACGAGGCGCAGCCAGCTTTCGACTTCCGGTTCCGGCTCGTCCGTGTGGGTCACCTTCCAACGGGCCTGGGCCTGCATCAAGGCGTCCTCCGCCCGGGCGAAGTCGCCGGCGTTGTAGAGGCTCTTGCCCTCGTTCAGGAGCCGGCGCGTATCCCGGATCACCCGTTCATTCTCCGCTCGAACGATCTGGACGCCCAAGGCCGCCAGATCCGAGTCGCTCCGCGCCCTCAGGGCCGGGTCGTCCTCGAAGGCCAGGGAGGCCAGGTACCGTTCCCGTGCCCGTTCCAGGCGGTCCTTGGCGCGCTCGAAGTCCTCCCTGGAAAGAGCCTCCCGCGCTTCCCGGAGCCGAAGGTCTCCCTCCAGCCGGGCGCTCTGGGCCTTTCGCTGGCGATCCTGCGCCGCCGCGGCCAGGGTCTGGCTTTCCGCGAGCAGCTTGGCCGCCGCCGCGTCCAGGGCCCGGGCCCGCTCGATCTGGGCGGTGACCGAGGGGGCCGCGGAGAAGGCGGCCGGTTCCGCGGAGTACCGGGACACGATGCCCGCGGCGTCCCTGCGTATCGCCTGGAGGAGCCGATCCGTGTCCGCGATCAGCTGAAGGCTGCGGGTGGGGTAGGCGAGGGGAGCGGTTCCGGCCGGAGAGCCCTCCGGCGGGGCTCCCTCCGCGAGGACCCGGGCGCGGGCCAGGTCCGCGGTCCGGGATTTCAGCCGGTATTCCTGGATATCCGCCTCGGCCTTGGCGGTCAACGCCATGGTCTGGATCTCGAAGGCCGCGGCGGCTTCCGAGGATTGAAGCAAGCGGCCTTCGAAGGCCGTCTGGGTATCCGCGGCCCCGCTCAGGGCGGTCCCGGACGCGGAAAGCCGGGCCAGCTCCGCTCCCCGGGCCTTGGCCGCGGCGTCCAGTCCGGCGATGGTCTTCCGGAGCTCCGCGGTCCGGGTTCGTATTTCCCTAAGAACCGCCAGTCCGTTCCCCAAGGCCGCCTCGGGTGAATCGGAGCCGCTCAGGGCGGCTTCGAGGGCGGCCTCGAGTTCCCGGGCCCGCGTTTCCTGGGCGCCTAGCTCGATCCTTGCGGAGGAAAGGATCCCGGAAGCCTCCGAGGTGTCCCTCAGGTGCTGGATCCGAAGGTAGTCGGATCCCCGGATGGCCACGATCGTCCGGCCGAAGAAGGTCGGAGGATCCGCTACGTCCGTGGGCAGGAAAAGGCTCCACAGGCGCTGCAGGCGGACGGCGCGATCCGCCAGGGGGGGCACGGAGCGGAAACCCGATTCGGCCTCCGGGAACCTTCCCTCCGCGAAGGCGACCCGGGCCGCCTCCATCCTGCGGGCAGTCTCCGCGTCCGCCGCCTGCCCCGCGGAATCGAAGAGGGCCGCCCACTGGGCGGCCATGGCCCCCGCAACACCCTCCAGTCGGTCCGCCTGGGGCCGGCCCAGGACGAAACTGGCCGCGAAGGGCACGAAAAAGTCGTTCTCTAGACCCGGAACCTTGCTCTTGAAGAGCCGGGCGATGGAATCCAGGAGGGCGCCGGAATCCAGGGTTTCCGCCCGAAGCCCCGCCAGACGAGTCAGGGCGGCCTCCGCCGCCGGCAGGGCGGCGTCCACGAGCCCGGGATCTCCCGAGGCGAAGGCGGTTCGGAGGGGGGCTAGCGCCGAGGTGAGCTCTAACTGAAGGGCGGAAAATCGGCCGATCTGCCTCTCCACCTCCGCGACGGCCTCGAAAGCCCGACGGACGCCATCGTCGTCGATGTCCCGGAAGTCCTGGTCGAACTGTTGGCGGTAGAGGGAAAAGCCCCGGGCGTTGGTCCGGGCGGAATCCACGAAGAGGCCGCGGGCGGCCTGGTCCGCGGCCTCCTGGAGGATCGCCAGCCGCTGCTGATCCCAGAGAACCTTGATGGATGTCCGCTCGGCGTACTGGATAAAATCCTTTTCCGTCTGTCCGGGTTTCGGGATCAATTCCCTCAGCCGCTGAATAAGGTCCGCGTGCTTTTGCGCGTTACCGGGGTCTTCCACGAAGGCCGTAAGCAGGTTCTTGGCGGTCTTGTTGAACTCCGACTGGACCGCGGCGATCCGGTCGAGCCGCCTCTGGGCCAGGTCTAAGCCCGCGGGGTTGTCGACGATGTACTGACGGAGGATGTCGATGGCCCGGTTGTATTCCTGGGCCTTGATGAGGTCGTCCGCCACGGCGAGGGGGTTCTCCCGGGAACCCAGGGCGAAGGCCCGGGGGCCGGCGGCGAGGAGGATAGGGAGGAGCAGGGCTCCCAGGGCGATGCGGGTCGATAAACGCGTCATCGGACGCGGGGGATCCTCCTTCCACCGGACACTATACCTCGGCCAACGGCGGTTCCGCGTGAGTCTGGAGCGGTCGGGCCCCTTTCATTCTCGGCACGAAGGGAATGTCCATGTAGGAGCAAGGGAGCGCATGGAAATGCCGATATGACTATAGTATACTTACAGGTACAGATGAAGCGTATACGGGCCCCGGCAGTCTTTCTCCTCCTTGTTTCGGCCTCCTTTTCGGCCGGAGCCCAGGGCTTGCCGTCGGTATACGAATCCATCGCATCCCTCTTCGACATCGACCTGAACGCGGGCCTTACCAGGATGCTGATCACCCGCATACCCATGGGGGGGCTGGCGGAGGGCATGGGCATGGCCTATACGGCCGTCGCCGCGGACTCCTCCTTCCTGGAGCTAAATCCCTCGGCCAGCTCGATCCAGGATTTCACGGAGCTTTCCCTCTACCACAACAACTGGATCGCGGACTCCCGAATCGAGGGGGCCGTGTACACCCTCCGGTTCGGTCACGCAGGCTTCGCCGTGGGAGGCAAGTGGCTCTACCTGCCCTTCACGGAGTACAACGATTACGGGGACCGGCTTTCCTCGGGATACTATTCCGAGGCCCTCCTCATCGGGAACGCATCGGTGCACCTCTTTCCGGGATACTACTTTTACGGGGTGGCGCTGGGGGCCAACGTCAAGCTGGCCTACCAGTCCTTCCCGGATTTCGCGGACGCGAACGGCATACTCCAGGCCGGATCGGGCTTTTCCCAGTCCGCCCTGGCGGTCATGGCGGATTTCGGCCTCTTGACGAAATTCAACTTCCTTAAGTACTACGCCTCCCGTAAGAAGAACGTCTCCGTGGGGCTCAGCTTGAAGAACCTCGGTCCCCCCGTGAAGGGGGACCCCCTTCCCACGACGGCGACGGCGGGCATCGCGTACTCTCCCCTCCGGCCCGTCACGATATCCTCGGATTTCTCGGTTCCGATCAACCTGGTCGATCTCTCCAAGAGCGAGAATCCCTACTGGTCCCTGGGAACCCAGTTCGTGGTGACCGATTTTCTATCCATGCAGGCGGGTCTGCAGGTGAAGGGGGCCAACCCCCGGCTCACGGTGGGAACCGCCGTGGATTTCAACCCCCTGACCCTGTTCGTGAATTACACCCTGGACCTCACCACTCAGCTGACGTCCCTCAACCACCTGTCCGTCCAGGCCCGGTTCCGGCTGGGGGACATGGGCCGGGCGGCCAAGTCCGCCAAGGTGGACAAGCTGTACACGGACGGGTTGGAAGCCTATACCCGGGGCGACATCGAACGGGCCATCGTTTACTGGACGGAGGCCGTGTCCCTGGACCCGTCCTTCGATCCGGCCCGGGACGCCCTCAGGGCCGCGCGGGCGTCCCTGGATGTCCGGGAAGGCATGAAGAGCATACTCCAGAACACCAACTGACCAGTCCTGGACAAGAGCTGCGGCGCCTTTCTCCGCGCCCCCGGTAACAAACCTGCCGGGTTGTATGGTATAACAGGAATGCCGCCCCTTCGGGCGGACCGAATTCTGCCGGAAAGGGTAGTGCCCTATGGCGTTTTCCATCATCCTGCGGCTCCTGGCCGCCGCCGTTTCCCTGTACATGCTCCTGCTCATGGCCCGGATCATCCTTACCTGGTTCCCCTCCGGCCTGGAGGGGCGCCCGCTTCAGCTCCTGGCCTCCGCCACGGATCCGTACCTGGATCTTTTCCGGGGAATCACCTGGCTGAGCACGGGGGGCATGGACTTCTCTCCCCTGGCCGCCCTGGCGGTTCTCTCGGTGCTGACCCAGATCCTGTCCACCGCGGCGGCCTACGGGCGGATCAGCCTGGGCATCATCCTGGCCCTGGTCCTGGGAGCGGCCTGGTCGATCTTCGCCTTCTTTTTCGGGTTCCTGGGCTTGGCTATGCTTGCACGCTTGGTGGCCTACCTAGCCCGGTGGAATTCCCTGCACCCTGTCTGGAGGGTCGTGGACGCCCTGATCAACCCCGTGATGTTCCGCCTGAACCGGGCGATCTACCGGGACCGGATCGTGAATTTCCGCCAGGGCTTGATCACCGGGATCCTCATCCTGTTCGGTCTGCGCATCCTGGGAGGTGTCCTGGTCAGGCTGCTGTCGAGCCTCTTGATCCGCCTGCCCCTATAGGCGGTTCAGACGGCCAGCGCCGCCAGGACGGCCAGGAGGAACCGGAAGCCCCGGTGGGAGCTCAGGGCGGTGTCCACGGCGGCTTCGGCCAATACCGCCGCCGCCCGGGCATCCAAGCCCTCGGCGCTCAACAGGACCCGGGCCGCCTCGGCACCCCGGGGCGGATCCGACAGCATGCCCTCCACGGCCCGGTCCCGTTCCCGGGCCGACCCCGGACCCGCTTCCGTGGCCTCCTCCAGGGTATCCCGTAGCAGGGCCTGCCCCCGGTCCGGGTCGGCGGTCCAGGTTCGGTACATGGGGTAGAACCGTTCGAAGACCCCCAGGACCGCGGCCAGGGAAAGCACCACCTCGTCCCGCACGAAATCCGGCGTTCGTTCCTTCCTCAGGACCTCCACCAGGGCGGGGACCGATCCGGCGCTGCCCAGGAGTTCCAGGGCGTAGGCGCCCTGGATGACGAGCCGGGGATTGTCCGTGGAAACCACGATCCCCTCGATGTCCGGGATAGACTTCGCGTCGCCCAAGCGCCCAAGGGCCACCATGGCCGCTCCCCGCAGCATGTAGTCCTCCGAGGCCAGCGACTTCCGCAGGACCGGAACAAAGGCCGGGTTTCCCGCCTTCCCCAGGACTCGGGCGGAGAGGTAGGCGGTGGTGAAGGGATGCCCCTCCATCTCCCGGGCCACGGCTTCCAGGGTCGAGGGTTTGAGATCCCGGAGATTCGACAAGGCCGTCAGGGCCTCCATGCGGACGTCGAAGCGGGGTGACCGCAGGTAGGGAAGGAGTTCCTTCTGGGCCACTGGGCGGCCCGATTGACCGATCTCCCGGATGATCTCGATCTCGTCGTCCGGCCGGTTCGTCCGGTCCAAGCGGTCTAAGAGCCCGATAGCCCGGAGATCCCGCAGGTTGAAGAGGATGCCCAGGGATTCCCGGACCGACGAGGCTCCCAGCCTGACCAAGGAGGAGGTTCGGGCAAGGGCGGCGATCAGAAGAAGGAAGAGCCCCGCGAAGAGGATCCGGTAGGCCGCGGCCGGGGCCAGGCCCAGGGCGGAAAGCCCGTCCAGGACGAGGCCGCCCGCGGTCGAGCCCAGGGCCCCGGCCAGCCCGTATATTAGGTAGTAGATGACCGCCAGGTCCAGGGTGCGCTCCGGGGGAATCAGGGCGAAGTAATAGGTCTGGGCGGCGTTCTCTTGGCCCGCGAGGCCGAACCCCGCGGTGAAGTTCAAGACCGAGAGGAAGACGAAGACCGGTGCGGGGGAGGCGAGACCCGGTGAAACCAGGACGGGAAGCAGGGATAGGGCGGAAACCGCCGTGAAGATCCCGTACAGGGGTTTCGCCCCCAGGCGATCCACAAGTTTTCGGGTGAGCATCCCCATGGCCACGGCTCCCAGGCTGGCGGCCAGGGTGTACAGCATGACGTCGTCGTCCCCGGCCCCGTACACGGACCTCGGATAGACGACCAGGAAGGTTCGGGCCGTGCCCGCTACGAAGGCGACGAGGGAAAAGACGAAGAAGTAATCCCGGATGGCCTTGGATCGGACGGCCTCACGGATCACCGCGGACCAGGATGAGGCCCGGGGAGGCCGGTATTCCTCCGGTTCCGGTATGCGGAAGAGCAGGAGGGAACCGACCAGCCCCGCCGCGATCCCGGCGCCCAGGAAGAGGGTGTACCGGCCCGGGGAGGCGCTCCGACCCAGGACCAAGGCGACGGCCAAGTAGGTCGCGATGCTCACCAAGGAGTTGATAATCTGGATGTTCGAAAGAAAGGCCCCCCGGTCTCGTTCCCCGCCCAGCAGGGCCAGGACCGGATTGTTGCCGATGAGCCCTATTCCCCGGAAGACGTTGAAGGCCGCCGTGGCCGCGAGGACCAGGAACAAGGCCGCGTCCTCCCTTCCGCGCCCGGCCAGGAAGGGGGCCGCCAGCACGGGCAGCATGAAGAGGTAGCGCAGTATCCAACCCCAGCCGAAGGCGTCCACGATCCGTATCCGGGAGATCAGGACGCGCCCCAGGGGCATGAAGAAGAACGTCATGAATCCGAAGGCGTTCAACGCTCCCACCGCGGTTCCCGACGCACCCAGGCTCAACGCAAGGAGGGTTATCAGGCTTCCGGACAGGAGGCTGAAGGAAAAGGAGTTCAGGACCGTGAAGAGGTACCAGGATTCCCGAAGGCGCCGCAGCCGCCCCGGAGAGATCTGGATCATGTCGAGGCGGCCTCCACGGGCTCCGACGGGACGGGACCCCGGACCACGGCCTTGCGCTTCCATCGGCCCGTCCTATAGTACCATGTCGAGAAGACCGCTCCCATGAGCCAGCCCGCCGGGATGCTCCACCAGATCCCGTCCGGACCCAGCCATGAGGACAGGGCTACGGCGGTCGGAATCCGCACGATCCAAAGGGCCAGCAGGGTGTTCACCATGGGGACCATGACGTCCCCGGCGCCCCGCAGGACCCCGTTGTTCACGAACATGACGGTGAACAGGGAATAGAAGGCCCCCACGATCAGGAGGTATCGGGCGCCGATCCGGATCACCTCGGAGTCCCGGGTGAAGAGCCGGACCAGGATCTGTCCGCCGAAGACCATGACGACGCCGATGAAGAGCGATATCCCCAGTCCGACCAGGAGGGCCGAGGAATGTCCCCTGCGTACCCGTTCCGGTTTTCCTGCCCCGAGGTTCTGGCCCGTGAAGGTGGAAACCGCCATGCCCAGGTTCATGGTGGGCATCATGGCGAAGGTGTCCAGGCGGCTGGCCGCGGAGAATCCCGCCATCACGTCCGTCCCGAAGGTGTTGACGACCCGGGTCAGGACCATCATGCCCGCGGCCACCAGGGTCTGCTGAATACCCGAGGGTATCCCGAGTTTGAGGCTCAGGCGGAAGAGCCCGGGATCGAACTTGAGCTCCTTGACGGAGAGCCGGACATACTCGTTCCGCTTGTTGAGCAGGGCCAGGGCGCCCAGGAAGGAAGTCGCCTGGGAGATGATCGTGGCCCAGGCCACCCCCGCGACCCCCCAGCCGAAGGCCACGACGAAGAGGATGTCCAGTCCGATGTTCAGGAAGGACGCGGCGATCAGGAGGTACAGGGGGGTCTTGGAATCCCCGATGCCCCGTAGAATGGCCGCCACGCCGTTATACCCGAAGGTGGCCAGGGATCCCGCGAACAGGATGCGGAGGTAGGTCCCCGCCTCGGGGGCGACGTCCGCCGGTACCCGCAGGGCCTTGAGGATGAGGGGCACGGCGAGCACCCCGACGACGGACAGGACCAGGGCCGCCCAGAAGAGCACGATGTAGGCCGTATCCACCACCGCCCGGACCTTGGCCTTGTCCCGGGCTCCGAAGTACTGGGCGACCAGGATCGTGAAGCCCATGGTCACGCCCATGATCAGGGCGATCATCAGGAAGAGGACCGCGAAGCTGGAGCCGACCGCGGCCAGGGCCTGCTTTCCCACGAACTGCCCCACCACGATGGAATCCACCATGTTGTAGAGCTGTTGGAACACGTTCCCGATGAGCATGGGCAGGGCGAAGAGGATGATTTCTTTGGTCTCGTTTCCTTCGGTCAGGTTTCGCATTCCGTATCCTTCCTGCAGTATCCGATCATAATAAGGAAATATTAATATAATGAACAGGGGAGTCCTTCCGGACTTTACCCCCGCCCGGGCCGCCGGTATACTCCCGTCCCATGGACGAAGCACACCGAGCCGCGGACGCGGCCTTCTTTTCGGACCTCGGCCGGGATACGGACTTTTACCTGATCCGCCACGGCGAGAGCGAAGGGAACGCCCGGCTGGTCATGCAAGGCCTCTTGGACCTTCCTCTGAATCCGCGGGGAGAAGCCCAGGCGGAGGCGGCCGGTGCTTGGCTGGCGGACAAGGGTGTAAGCCGGCTGTATTCCTCCCCCCTCCGAAGGGCCCTGCGCACCGCCGAGCTCATCGCCGCCCGGGCGAATCTCCCCGCCCCGCGACCGGACCCGGTCTTCACCGAGCTGGACACGGGTCTGTTCACGGGCCTATCCGTCCCGGAGATCCGGGAACAACACCCGGAGGTCTACCGCGAGTTTCGGGCCCGGAGCTGGGATGCGGTTCCCGGAGCGGAGAGCTCGGCCTCCCTGTACGAACGGGCCCTGAGGGCCTGGGAGTTCTTGAAAGCCCGGGCGCGGGAAACCGAGGGAGCCGTGGCCGTGGTATCCCACGGGGGCTGCCTGCAGTGGATGGTTCGCGCAACCTTCGGTTGCCGTACCTGGATGCCCCTTCTGACCACGGGCAACTGCGGCGTATTCCACCTGAACGTCCATCCGAACGCTCCGGGCCGATCCGCCTATCTGCAGTGGAAACTGATAAACAGCCAGCCCGAGTCCGGCCTTTCGGCCACCCCTCCCGTGTTCTAGGGGGCCGGACCACACAGGCTTCGTACCGCTAGGTCTGGGACGCGAAGGCCTGCCAGAGAGGCTCGTCGGCGGGGCAGGGAGCGGTAACCACGAGCCTTTCCCCCGTCCCGGGGTGTTCGAAATCCACGGTGCGGGCGTGGAGCATGATCATGCCGTTGCGGCAGGACCTGCGGGCTCCGTATTTCAAGTCTCCCCGGATGGGGCAGCCCGCGGCGGCCAGCTGGGCCCGGATCTGGTGGGTCCGGCCCGTCCAGGGATGCAGCTCGATCAGGTCGTAGCGGTCCCCGTGCCCGATCGTGCGGTGGTCCAGGACCGCCAGGTCCGGGCGCAGGGCATCCCGGGGGACCGCGGCGCCCACCCGGGAGCTCCAGGGACCGAGCGCCTCCTTGACCGGAACGGCCAGGGTCCGGTTGCTCCGGGGATCCCGCACCAGGCGATGGGTAAGCCGGGCTTCCGGGACCGGCGGCACCCGGTCGGGCACCGCCCAGTAGCATTTGTCGATACGGCGGTTCCGGAAGGCCGCGTCCAGGGCGGAGACGGCCTTCCTGCTCTTTCCGAAGAGGACGACTCCGCTTGTCCTGCGATCCAGGCGGTGGGCCGCCTCCAGGAAGACCCCTCGGCCTTCCCGCTCGGAGAGCAGGGCGGCCAGAAGGTCCTGGAGACTGGCATCCCCGGAGGCGTCCGCCTGGACGGGCAGGGGGCCTAGTTTGGCCGCGGCGAGGATGTCGTCGTCCTCGAAGAGAATCACAAACCCTTCGGGCATGCTCGAAGGGTACCACGGATCGGCTCTTCGCAGGAAGCCGCCGATTCCGGGTTTACCCGTCGGTCATCCTGGTTTACTCTAGTAATCCCGGCATCGGGAACGGTCCGGCGCCGGGGTACGTCCACGCGCGGAAGGAGCCGACATGAGCATCCACATCGAAGCCGCTCCCGGGCAGATCGCTTCGGATATCCTGCTTCCCGGGGATCCCCTGCGGGCAAAGTACATCGCGGAAACCCTGCTGGAAGGAGCGGTCCAGTTCAACCGGGTCCGGAACATGTTCGGGTACACCGGGACCTGGAAGGGCCGGCGCGTTTCGGTCATGGGCACCGGCATGGGCCAGCCGTCCCTTTCGATCTACGTGAACGAGCTGCTGAGGGAGTACGGGGTCCAGCGGCTCATCCGGGTCGGAACCTGCGGCAGTCTCAGAAAGGAGATAGCGGTCCGGGACCTGGTTCTCGCCCTTGCGGCGTCCACGGACTCGGCGGTCAACAAGATCCGGTTCCGGGGCATGGACTATGCCCCCGCCGCGTCTTTCCCGCTTCTGCTGGCCGCCCACAGGGCGGCCCAAGCCAAGGCTCTCCCCGTCCAGGCAGGTCCGGTCATCTCCAGCGATTCCTTCTATACCGAGGATCCCGACCAGTGGAAGCTCTGGGCCCGCTTCGGGGTTCTGGCCGTGGAGATGGAGACCGCGGAGCTCTACACCCTGGCCGCCAAGTTCGGGGCCCAGGCGCTCTCGGTCCTGACGGTCAGCGACAATCTGGTGACCGGGGCGGATACGACCAGCGCGGAACGGGAGACGAGTTTCCGCGCCATGGCCGAGCTGGCCCTGGATGCCCTGACCGAGGAATAAGAATTTTTTGGACTCACCACGGAGGACACGGAGCGCACGGAGGAAGAACAC
>JAAYUR010000256.1 GCA_012517645.1 Treponema sp. | reverse complement strand
TCCGGGCCGATGCGGGCGCGTCATTCGGCGCCTCCCGGGGCGGGCGCCCCGGACCGCTGGACCGCCGGCAGGACGTAGTCTGCCCCCAGCCCCGCGGAAAAGGACCGGGCCCCGGGGCGGAAGATGTAGGCGAGGGGCAGGACGGCCCGCCAGCCGCCGGAGCCGGGCTTGGTGAAATCCGCCCGGGCCGTCAGGTCCGCGGAGAAGGAAGCGAACGCCACGGTGGTGCCGGGATACCGGGCGGCCCCGAAGGAGACTCCGCCCAGGAGGTCCAGGCCCAGGGGGGCGCCGCCCTCCCGGGAAAGGACGCGGGCCCCGGCGGCCAGGGAAAGGTCCCAGCCCGCCCAGGAACGGTAGAGGTCCCCGGCGGAACTGATCGCGGAGGGAAAAATGTGAAAGTAGGAGAGCTCGACCCGGGCGGGTATCCAGGCCCCCGCCCGGAGCTCCGTCCCCGCCCCCAGGGAGAAGCCCCCGTGGGGCAGGATCGGGGCGAGTCCGTCCCCGGACAGGACCAAACGGGGCGCGGCCAGGACGTCGACGCTCCAAACAGTGCTGCCCGCCGCGCTTCCGACGTCGGCTCCAGGGACGCCAGCTGCCTGGTCGCCGCTGGTCCGGGCTGCCGCCCCGGACGCGGCTCCTATGCACCAGATCAACAAGAGGGCCGGCATGAGATAATCGGCCGTCCCGGCGCCGGAACCGGGCCGGCGGGAAACATACATGAAACTAATATAGCGTCGGAGCCTGAAGAAAGCACGCCCGCTTCGTAAAGCGCCGGACTCAGCCCCGGATACCGCCGACACTAAGCGCCCTAGTATAACCGACAGCTCATCGTCGGCTCATCGGGAGTTCACACTTCCTCGATAGAGTATCCCTCCCACAGGAGGTTCCCATGATCAAGGTCCTGGTCCTTTGCGTCCACAATTCCGCACGAAGCCAGTTCGGGGAAGAGTATATCCGCAGGTTCGGGGGCGACCGGTTCGAGGTGGAAAGCGCGGGGCTGGAGCCCGGAACCCTGAATCCCTTCGCGGTCCGGGCCTTGGCGGAGGACGGCATCGACATCTCCGGCAAGCGGACCCGGGATGTCTTCGATTTCTATCGGGCCGGCAAGAGGTACCACTACGTTATCACCGTCTGCTCCAAGGAAGCCGCGGAGAAGTGCCCGATCTTCCCGGGGGTCCACGAAAAGCTCTACCTGCCGTTCCCGGACCCCGCTTCCTTCCAGGGCTCCGACGAGGAGATCATGGTCAAGGTTCGCGAGGTGCGGGACCAGATCAAGGAAGCGATGCGAAGGTTCGTGGAATCCCATACGGACGACCCCTTCTAGGCGCCCGTCAGGGCCGCCAGGGCGGATTCCAGCCGCCCCAGGACGCCGGGCCAGGCGGCGGGCCCCGCGGACATGAAGGAGATCCGGAAGCTCCGGCGGGTCTCCGGGGCCGAGCCGAAGTGCCTGCCCTCTGCCCAGGGGGGCGAGGAAAGGGAGGACTCCCGATCCGCGGTCACCCAGAGGTTCCAGCCCGCGGAGGAGGGATTCCGGGACAGTCCCGGAAACCGCTCCAGCAGGGCGTCCAGCTCGGCCCTGCGCGCCCGGGCGGCGGCGGAGCAGGCGGCCAGGTGCCGATCGTAGAGCCCCGAGCGGTAGAAACGGTCCAGGAAGAGCTGAAGCCAGGTGGCGGGGCCCGGGTCCGACTCGGCCTTGAGGCTCTCCAGCCGGGGCAGGGCCGAGGGGGGAGCCGAAAGGAGCCCCACCCGGATGCCCGGGGCCGTGATCTTGGACAGGGACTTGATCCAGATCGTCCTCTCCGGAATCAGGTCCGCGAAGCGCGGAGTGGAGGACGGATCCGTCTCGGACAGGTAGTCGTCCTCCAGGACCCAAACGTCCAGGCTTCGGGCTCGGTCCGCCAGGGCTCGCTTGCGCTCCGCGGAATACCGTATCCCCGTGGGGTTATGGAGGTCCGGGACGGTGTAGAAGATCCTGGGTCCCGGGCCCGAACTTTTCCAGAATCGGCCGAATTCCTCCGGATCGGGTCCCTCGGTCCCGATGGGTATGTGGCCCGAGGGGCGGAAGAGGGCCAGGGCGGCGGGATAGGTCGGTTCCTCCGCAAGGACCACGGGCCGGGCTCGGTCCCCGAAGAGCCTCCGGCAGAGTTCCAGTCCCTGCTGGGCGCCCGAAAGGACCAGCAGGGATTCCTCGGGAAGGCGGTATACCCCGGCAAGGCTTTCCCGGAGGCCGGGCACGCCCCGGGGGGGAGGCGCGGAGAAGACGCGTCCCCGCTCGGACTTGAGGGTCCCCGCCAAAAGGTCCCCCGCCTCCTCGTAGGGGAAGAAGTCTTCGGAAAGGATCGCCGCCGCCAGCTCGCCCTCCCGGCCTTGTCCGACCCCGGGGAGGCGGGCGAAGGATCCGGCTCCGACCCGGTTTTCCGCCAAGCCCGCGGCGCTCAGCATGTCGTAGGCCTTCTGGGCGGTCAGCTTGTTGCAGCCGTATGTTCGGGCGGCCTCCCGGATGGAGGGCAGCCGCTCTCCGGGCCTCACCTCCCCCTCCTCCACAAGCCTGCGTAGATCCAGGTAGATGCGCTCGTAGAGGTGCACGGCGGTCCTAGACGGTTCCCACCCGGAAGGAACGGCGGAAGGCGGTTCTCCGGAGGCGCTCGGCCCAGACGACCAGAACGGCCATGACGAGCCGCGGCACGGTGAGCCAGAAAATCGGGATTCCCAGGGCGGCGTAGAGAACCGTGTCCTCCAGGAGGCTGTGGGACACCGCGGCGTGGTGGTTGAACAGGTCGGCTTCCTGCCGTTTCATCTTGCCGCCCTCGATCTGCTCCATGATCACCGCGGCCCCGTAGGTGTAGCCCACCAGGTTGACCACCAGCCAAAGGAGGCTGGCCGAGTCGGGCAGGCCGAAACCCTTCATGAAGGGCGCGGCGAGCCGGGCCAACGCCTCCGCGGCATGGAACTCCTCCAGGAGTCTCTGGGTCACCAGGATGACGACCACCAGGATGACGATCTTCAGGACCAGCCGGGCGGTCCCCAGGCCCCAGGCCGACAGGGCCGGGGGGAGGGTCGACCAGACCGCGAGTGTCTGGGGAGGCGGGGCGTGGGAGGCCGGTGCGGGGGTGCCGGGAAGGAGCAGGTTGAAGACCCACCCCGCCGCCAGGCCCATGCCCAGGCGCAGAAGGACCATCTTAAGTCCCGAGGATCCGGCCTTCCGCATCACCGCGGTTTCCACGATCAGGTTATGGGCGGTCAGACAGACGATGGCCACGATGGACGCCTCCCGAAGGGGCAAGCCCAGGACGGTGATCACCGCTATGGCGCTGTAGTTCGTCAGGAGGAATCCGCTGACCAGGGCCAGGGCCGCCTCTCCCGGAAGGCCGATCAGGCGCATGGCCGGGGCGAGGAACCGGGCCACATAGTACAAAAGCCCGCTCCAGTCCAGCAGGGCCGCGGCCAGGGAAACGGGGACCATGATCTTGATCAGGAAGACCGCGGTGGACAGGCCGGTTTTCACGCCCGAGCCCGCGGATCGCGCGATCCGCCGGGCGATGCTCGGTTGCTCTTCCATGGATGGTACGAATTCTCCCGAGATGGGCATCGCGTGTCTAGTCCCGGCCCGAGTCCGGCCCGCCCAGGGCGCGGTAGAAGGCCAGAAGCTCGTCGGGGCTCATGCTTTCCGCGCGGGCGTCCGCGGGAAAGCCCATTCCCCGGAGGATGTCCGCCGCCTCCGGCCCCGAGCGACCCAGGGCGCGGAGGTTGTTGACCGCGGTCTTCCGGCGGGAGGAGAACAGGGATCGCACGAAGCGGGTGAACCCCGGGGTACCCGCCTCCGGGGCCGCGTCCGCCCGGGGAGTCAGGAGGACCACGGAGCTCGTTACCCGGGGGGCGGGCCAAAAGGAGGAGGAGCCGATGTCGAAGGCGATCCGAACGTCGCAGACCGAGCGGCACAGGACGGTGAAGGACGCGTACTCCTTGGTTCCCGGTCCGGAGGCCATGCGCCGGGCCGCCTCCTTCTGCACCGTGAAGACCATCCGCTCCGGGGGCGTCCCGCCCTCCAGGATGGCGGCCAGCATGGCGGCGGCGGAATTATACGGCAGGTTCCCCAGGATCCGGTCCGGCCTCGCCTCCTCCCAGGCCGAAGCCCGGGTACGGAGGAAGTCGCCTTCCCGCAGGCGGAACCCCGCCTGCCCGCCGTAGATCTCCCGGAGGGCGCCGGAGAATCCGGGGTCGATCTCGAAGGCTTCCACCCGGACTCCCCGGTCGAGGAGCTCGGAGGTCATGGCTCCCAAGCCGGGACCGATTTCCCAGACGAGGGATCCGCTCTCCGCCTCGGCCAGGTCCGCGATGCGGCGGCGCACGTCGGGGTTCACCAGGAAGTTCTGGCCGTAGCGTTTGCGCATCCCCAGGCCCCGGGCTTCCAGGTAGGCCGCCAGGTCCCGGGGGGAATCGTAGTTCGGCCGGGACCCGGCGCCGGGTCCGGTAGTGGTCGACATAGGGAACAGCATACACGGCCAGGCCCGCCGCGGCAACGACGCAGGCCCCGGCCCAGCGTCCGGCTCCCTCCGGGACGGCCGGGCCGGGGAACCGCGCGAACGTCTCCATGGTCAGCCGTAGAACCCGGTACAGCAGGTTCAAAACCTCCCGCGCTGCGGGTTCCAGGAAAGGCAGAGCGGAGCAGACCCCGGCGCCCAGGAGCCCCGCCCAGATAAAGGCCGCCGTAAAGGGAGCCGCAAGGGCGGCGGCCAAGATCCCGCCGGGGTATAGGGCTCCGAAGGCCAGAAGGACCCGGGGACCCGCGACGGCCTGGGCCGCAAGGCTGGCGGCCAGGGCCTTGGCCGGGACCGGGGGAACCCGGGGAAGGAGGAGGTACTCGAAGGCCGGGGACAAAAGGACCAGCCCGGCCAGGGCCGCGTAGGACAGTTGGAAAGATAGCTCCCGTTCCACCCCGGGCCAGACCATGCACTGGAGAAGGAAGGCCGCGGCCAAGCCGTTCCCGGCGTCCTGGGGCCGTCCCGCCAGCCGAGCCGCCCCCGCGTAGGCGAACATGACCGCAGCCCGCACCAGGGACGGCTTTGGTCCGATAAAGGCGGTAAAGGCGCAGGCCAGGAGCATCGCCGCCGCCAGGGCGCCCCGACGCCCCAGAAGGGGCGCCGCCAGGAAGGAGACCAGGGCGGCCAGGATGCCCAGGTGCTGGCCCGAGAGGGCCAGGATATGGGAGCAGCCGGCCTTCCGGAAGGCCTCCGCCAGGTCGAGATCCAGGTCGTCCCGGACCCCCAGGACCAGGGCCTCCAGGAGGGCCGCCCCCTCCCCGCCCGCCCGGGCAAGGGCGGATCTCAGGTCCGACCGAAGCCGCGCTCTCAACTCCGCCCGGCCGGTCCGGAAACCCAGGGCTTCGACGTCCCGCCCCCGGGCAAAAAGAACCCAGCCGGCCCCTCCCCGGTCCTGGACCGGCCGGCCCCGGATCCGGATCCGAGCACCCGTCGGGATCGCCGCCCCCGCGCGGTCGACGATGACCGGGAGCCTTCCGTTTGCGGAAACCCGGATGCCGGGTCCCGCCCCCGCAGCCTCCAGGTCCAGGACGAGCCGACGCCCCCCGGATCGAAGGGGTGCCGAGTCCTCTGCGGCGGTCCCTTGGACCCATTCCACGGATCCCGCGGGCAGTCCCAAGGCGGCGGGAGACCCGGCCTCCAGGGCGCCGCGCCGGGCCAGGAAGGCCAGGGCCAGGGCAGCCGCCGCGGCCCGGAGGCGGCGCGGCAGGCTTCGGATACCGCGCCTCCGGGGGTCGGTCCGGCCGGGCCCCGGATCCCGTCCGGCTTCCCGGAACGTGTTCGGATCCGAGGCCCGGGCCAAGGCCCAGAGGGCCAGGGCCGCTACCGGGAGAACCGCGGGCGCCCGACCCGGGGGCGCCAAATAGAGGCAAGCCGCGAAGACCAGGGCGCAGTCCCGCAGCGGACCTATGGGGCGATGCGTCATGGGGGACAATCCGCCCGGGAATCCCCGGGACGCTTGCGGAACCGCCGAAGTCGGAGGAAGCCGCGAAGAGGACCTTCCTGTGTCGGGGAAAGGGGTCCCGAGTCAGGGCAGGGCGTCGAGCACTCGGGCCTCGGTCGCGATCCGGGGGATACGGACGTCCCGTTCCGTCACGGGCACTCGGGGCAGCACCTGGGCATCGTAGCAGAACCCGCAGGGGACGAAGAACCCGACTCCTTGTTCGGGGAACACCCTAGGCGCCTCCACGCCCGACCCGGGAGCGGCAGGTACCGGGGCCTTCATGCCCAGGCTCGCGAGGACCGAGGACAGAAAGCGGTCGTAGTAACCCTTGCCCCGACCCAAGCGGCCTCCCCGCGAATCGAAGAGCAGGCCCGGGATCAGGGCGAACACCTCCCGGCCGCGCAGATCCTCCGGGGAGATCGCCGCGCCGGCCGGGGGGGTCGGGATTCCCAGGGAGTCCCGGGGAAGGGATTCCCAGGAACCGTCGAGGTACGCGAAGACGATATCCCCGCCCTCGATGCGGGGGGCCGCGACCGCCTTCCCCAACCGGAGGGCCGCCCGGATCACCCCCGAGGTGTCGATCTCCGAGGGCATGCTCAGGAAAGCGAGGACCAGGTCGGAGTCCCGGAAGGCGTCCATGGCCAGGATTCGCTCGGAAGCCTCGGCGCTTCGCGAGGCTCGGTCCCGGGGGCCTATCCCCTTCAACAGGGACCGGGCCCAGGCGCGGGCTTCCGGCTTGCCCGGGAACATATCCGGAGGGGCGGGCTCAGCGGGAGTCATGGGCCTGACGGTTCTGCTCCTCGATGTCCAGGGCGTCCCAGGGGTAGCAGATCCACTTGTCCTCGAGCTCCCGGCCGGCCAGGTAGAGCTTGACCTCCGGAGGAATCACGCCCCGTTTTTCCTTGTTCTTGTTGTGGAGGACCGCAACCGCCACGGAGGCGGGCTTGTGGGCCAGGAGCTCCCGGATGCAGTACTCCAGGGTCGTCCGGGAATCGTCGACCTCGTCCACCAGCAGGATGCGCTTGCCCGTGAGCTTGCGCTCCACCTCGTCCACCCACTGGACTTTGTGGGGGGTGTCGGTGGGCTTGTTCTGGTCGTCGTAGTAGGCGATCCCCACGGCGAAGATCGGCTTCTTGATGTAGGTGCGCAGGATGCGTGCGGGTATGAAGCCCCCGGAGCCGATGGCCACGATCGCGTCGGCTTCATAGCCGCTTTGCAGGATCCTATCCGCCAGGTCACGGATGGTCGCGTGGATGTCCTCGTAGGTGAACCAGTACTTCTCCATGGACGGATCATAGACACGCTGGCCCCGGATGCGCAAGGGCGGCCGGAAGAACCGCGGATCGGCCGTAGCGCCGCGCCCGTGCGCTTTGGAGATTCCGCGAAAATCTCGCGGTATCCTTCGGAAAACCCTTGACCCTGACGTTACGTCAGGGTTTATGGTCGGATACATACCCCGAGCGCGGGGTGACGGGAGGTCCCATGGCGTACACGGTGAGCGAGCTGGCCGAACTGGCCGGGGTGAGCGTCCGCGCGCTCCACCACTACGACCGGATCGGCCTCCTGGTCCCGACGAGGAGGAGCCGGTCCGGCTACCGGCTCTACGGGGACGAGGAGATGAGACGTCTCCAGCAGATCCTCCTGTTCCGGGAGCTGGACTTTCCCCTCGGGGAGATACGCCGGATCCTGGAGCGGCCCGGGTACGACCCCGCCGAGGCCCTCGAGGCCCACCGGGGAATCCTCCGGGAAAAGGGCGAGCGGATCGCCCGCCTCCAGGACCTGCTGGACCGGACGATCGCGCAGATGAGAGGAGAGACAGACATGTTGTCGGACAAGGAATTGTACGAGGGATTCTCGGAGGAGAGGATCGAGGCCATGAAGGAGGAGGCCCGGCGGCGCTGGGGCCGGGACCGGGTGGACGCGAGCCACCGGAAGATCGCGGCACTGGGCAAGGAAGCGTTCGCCCGGATCAAGGCCGCCGGGGAGGCCCTGGAGGCCGAGTTCGCCGCAGCCTTCCGGGCCGGGGAGGCGCCCGGTTCGGAACGGACCCAGAAAGCCTGCCGCGGATGGGAGGCCCACATCGGGAACTTCTACCAGCCCGACCCGGACATCCTGGAGGGTCTCGGCCGCATGTACGCGGAGCCCGGAGCCTTCCGGGACCGCTACGAGGCCTTCGCCCCGGGGCTGGCGGACTACCTCAAGGAGGCCTTGGCTATCTACGCCGGGACCCGCCGGGCCGAGTAAGGCCGCGGGGACCCGGAGGAAGGATCAAGCTCGCCCGGCGGGCCCTCGGCGTCCGGTCGGAGGCCCGTCGGGGATTTCGCGCTCCCGGGGGGAAACCAGTATCTTACCCCCAGGAGTTATCAAACATGGAAACGACGTTGTACGAATTCAAGGTTCGAGCCGCGAACGGGACGGATTTCGACTTCGGGGCCCTCCGGGGCCGTCCTGTGCTCATAGTCAACACCGCCAGCAAGTGCGGCTTCACTCCTCAGTACGCGGGATTGGAAGCCCTGCATCAGAAATTCAAGGACCGGGGCCTGGCGGTGATCGCGGCCCCCTGCGACCAGTTCGCCCACCAGGAACCCGGGACGGACGAGGAGGTCGTCCAGTTCTGCCGGCGCAACTTCGGGGTCACCTTCCCGATCCTGTCCAAGCTCGAGGTGAACGGACCCGGAGCCCACCCCCTGTTCGTCTGGCTCCGGAAGAAAACCCGGGGGCTTCTGGGCGACCGTATCCAATGGAATTTCACCAAGTTCCTGGTGTCCCGGGACGGAAGGACGGTTCGCCGGTATTCGCCGACGACGCCGCCGGAGGCTCTGGAACGGGACATCTTGTCGGCCCTGGGGGACTAGGGCTCTCCCTCGGGCTGGCCACGGCCCCGTTTCACCTCGGACCGGGCCTTCTTCCCCGCCAACCGCCGTTCCCGGGAGGCCCGGGTGGGAGACGTGGGTCTTCGTTCCTTGGGCCGATGGGCGGCCTTGACGATCAGGGCCTCCAGGCGGGCCAGGGCGGCCGCCCGGTTCAGGACCTGGGACCTCTCGTCCTGGGCGTACACCACCAGATCCCCCTCCTCCGTCAACCTACGGGCCAGGCGCGAACGGACCCGGTC
>JAAYUR010000061.1 GCA_012517645.1 Treponema sp. | reverse complement strand
CAGGTCGATGTACAGGAGGGCCAGCTTCTTCTTCTCCCTCCGGGTGACGGCCAGGGCCTTTCCTAGGAGCTCCGAGAAAAGAGCCCGATTGGGAAGTCCCGTCAGGACGTCGTGCTGGGCCATGCGCCGCAGGGTCTCGGCCTGCTCGTGCCGTTCGGTGATGTCGATGGATACCCCGAGGACCGCGGGGGCGTCCCGGTCGGGAAGGCGGTAGGGTATCTTGGTGGTCTGGAACCAGCCGGGGCTCCCGTCGGGCCGGGGCGCCCGTTCCTCGGGGACGAAGAGGGGCTTCCCGGTCCGAAGGATCTCCCGGTCCTCCTCCATGAACCGGGCGGTCTCCTTCGGAGTCGCCCCGTAATCCTCGTTCGTCTTGCCCTCCACCTGCTCGGGCTCCACCCCGAAGACTCGGGCGAAGAGTCGGTTCGCCAGGATGAAGTGACCCGAATCGTCCTTGGCGTAGATGTAGGCCGGAACGGTGTCGATCACCCGGCGGAGGTGGTCCGCCTGCTTTTGCAGCCGGCCGCTCAAGGCGACCAGCTCGGATTCCCGGACCTGGAGGTCCCGGCGGAGTCGGCGGAGCCGGATCCGGAACCAGGCGGCGGAGACCAGGAAGGCCGCGGCCGCCGCGATCGCGGCCATCGCGATTCCGGGCAATCCGGCCGGAGGCATGCCTATACCCCTTCCGCCGAGCATCGGCCCAGGACGCGGCGCACCCCGCCCCGGGGGTTCTCGGTGTCCCCGACCCTGCGGGGGATGATATGGAAGTGGCAGTGGAAGACGGTCTGGCCCGCCGCGGGCCCCGCGTTGACGCCGATGTTGAAGCCCGCCACCGCGGGGTCCAGCTCCAGCACCTTCTCCCGAACCTTCCGGATGAGGTCGTCGCAGGCCAGAAGATCCTCCCGGGTCAGGTCGAAGTAGTCCACCGCGTGGCGTTTGGGGATCACCAGGGCGTGGTGTCGGGTCACCGGCAGGGCGTCCCAGAGGGCCAGGGCGCCCTCGTTTTCGAGGAAGGCCCGGGCCCGGGCGGGGCCGCAGAAGACGCAGCTGTCCACCGTCTTCTCCTCCTAATCCTCGGTGGGCTCCAGGGGCGCCTGGTTGAACTCCCAATGCTCCGGAGACCTCCAGATGGCCGAGAGGGTGAGCTCCCGGATGAAGATGAGCTCCTTGGGCAGGCGGTCGTAGAGCTTGGTGAAGAGCTCCTCGTGGGACAGAAGTTCCCCGACCCACTGGTCCCGGTCCACGGACATGAGCTCCTTGAACCGGGCCTCCCCGAAGTCCTCCATGCCCGTCCAGCAGAGGTCCTCGTACCGGGGCATCCACCCCAGGGGGCTCTCCACGCCCTTGCCGTGGTTGTTCGCCCTCTCCACGATCCACTTGAGCACCCGTATGTTCTCCCCGAACCCCGGCCAGAGGAAGTTCCCGTCCTTGTCCTTCCGGAACCAGTTGACCCCGAAGATCCGGGGCGGGTTCTTGATCATCCGGCCGAAGCGGAGCCAGTAGTTGAAGTACGCCGCCATGTGGTACCCGCAGAAGGGCAGCATGGCGAAGGGATCCCGGCGGATGAGTCCGACGGCGCTGGAGGCCGCGGCGGTGGTCTCGGAGCCCAGGGTGGCCGCCAGGTAGACCCCGTACATCCAGTTGAAGGATTGGTAGACCAGGGGGAAGAGGGTGGAACGCCGTCCTCCGAAGACGATGGCCTTGATCGGCACCCCCGCCGGGTTTTCCCAGTCCGGGTCGATGGAGGGGCACTGACGGGCGGGAGCCGTGAACCGGGCGTTGGGATGGGCCGCGGGCTTCCCGGAGGCCGGATCCCAGGGCTTGCCCTGCCAGTCGATGAGGCCTTCGGGCGGAGTCTTGGTCATCCCCTCCCACCAAACGTCCCCGTCCGGGGTAAGGGCGACGTTCGTGAAGATGGTGTTCGCCCGGATGGTGGCCATGGCGTTGGGGTTGGATTTCTCCGAGGTCCCCGGGGCCACCCCGAAGTACCCCGCCTCGGGGTTGATGGCCCGGACCTGGCCCGTGGAGTCCGGCTTTAGCCAGGCGATGTCGTCCCCCACGGTGGTGACCTTCCAGCCCTTGAACGCCGGCGGCGGGATCAGCATGGCGAAGTTGGTCTTGCCGCAAGCGCTGGGGAAAGCTGCTGCCACGTAAGTTTTCTCGCCCTCCGGGGACTCGACCCCCAGGATGAGCATGTGCTCCGCCAGCCAGCCCTGGTCCCGGGCGATGACGGAGGCGATCCGCAGGGCGAAGCACTTCTTGCCCAGGAGGGCGTTGCCGCCGTACCCGGAGCCGTAGGACCAGATCTCCCGGGTTTCCGGGAAGTGGACTATGTACTTCCGGTCCCGGTCGCAGGGCCAGCTTACGTCCTTCTGGCCCGGAGCCAGCGGGGCTCCCACGGAGTGCACGCAGGGCACGAACTCGCCATGATCCCCAAGCACGTCCAGCGCCGCTTTCCCCATCCGGGTCATTATGCGCATGTTGGCCACCACGTACCCGGAGTCGGTGATCTCCACGCCGATGTGGGACAGGGGAGACCCCAGGGGGCCCATGCTGAAGGGGATGACGTACATCGTCCGGCCCCGCATGCATCCGTCGAAGAGCCCCCGGAGGATCTCCTTCATCTCCTTGGGATCCTTCCAGTTGTTCGTGGGGCCCGCCTCCACCTTGCGCCGGGAGCAGATGAAGGTGCGATCCTCCACCCGGGCCACATCCCCCGGATCGGACCGGGCCAGGAAGCTGCCGGGCCGTTTTTCGGGGTTCAAGGGGATGAAGGTGCCCGAGGCGACGAGGTCCGCGCAGATGCGGTCATACTCCTCCTGCGAGCCGTCGCACCAATATACCCGTTCAGGTTTGCACAGGGCCGCGATCTGCGCGACCCAAGCCTTGAGGCCCTCGTGCCGTACATAAGCGGGTAAGTCCATGGAATCCTCCGTGAATTGAAACGCGCGGGGGTTGCGCGACGGAATCCAGTATATAAGGAAATACCGAAAAAGGGGAGAAGAAAACGCCGTCCGGATCTCGGCCCTGACCGAACCGGACGGCGACGATCACGGCCGCTTGCCTACGAGGGCCTGACCCGGTACTATCGGGAACCTCTGCTCGTTTCCTCCACGGTCTGGCGGGAGGTACGCTCCAAGTATCCCTGCCGCTTCGTGGACAAGGTGGAGGTGAAGGGCCGCAAGGGGGCGGTCTCGGTGTTCACCGTCCGCCGGGAGATCGGACCTTCCGAGGAGAAGGCCTGGAAGTACTTCCACGCGGGGATCAAGCGGTACTACGACCGGGCCTTCCCGGAGGCGCTCCGGTACTTCGCGGCCGCGGCGCACCCTGGCCCCCGGGGAT
>JAAYUR010000151.1 GCA_012517645.1 Treponema sp. | reverse complement strand
CGGTCCGCATGGGCGGCTGTGCCCATTGCCCTATCCGATGCCACTCCCAGCTCAAGGTACCCCAGCTGGAGA
Source organism: Treponema sp. (assembly GCA_012517645.1). GTDB lineage: Bacteria > Spirochaetota > Spirochaetia > Treponematales > UBA12059 > JAAYUR01. Next base: position 1,602 of record JAAYUR010000151.1, on the reverse strand, counting down.
AGTACGGCATGGATCCCTATGTGTCCAACACCTGCGTCGGCTGGTCCGGTCCCCGGGGGGTGATGGCCGCGGGGGGCGGGATCAAGGAGTTCGACGGCAACGGCGCCGATTCCTCCGTCGTCGGCAATGCCATCGGGACCACCATGGTGGACGACCTCGGGGTCTGGTGCAACTACGGTCAGATCGGCCGGGACGTCAAGTGGTTCTTCGAGAAGGGTGTGTTCAAGCGCGTCCTACCCGCGGAGGAATATGCGTCCATCCCCTGGGATCTCCTGCTCAAGGGTGACGCCCGCTTCCTGATCGATTTCTACGACCGGGTGGCCCACAAGAAGGGCGAGCTCTGGCACATCGCGGACGGGTCCGCCTGGATCGCCCGGCGCTGGGGTCTCGGGGACGACTACTGGGACGACAAGAACAACAAGCTCTGGACCCGGGGCGGATACCCGGTCCACCACTCCAACGAGGCGGGAGCCCAGGTCGGAGCCCTGGTGTCGTGCTTCTCCAACCGGGACGCCCAGAACCACAGCCACATGAATTTCATCGGTTCCAAGCTGCCGATCAACATCCAGAAGGAGATCGCCGGGGAGATCTTCGGTTCCCCCGACGCCCTGGACGCGCCCATGGACTACAAGCCGATGAACGAGTACAAGGCCCGGTTCGTGAAGTACGCCCTGGTCCGCGGACGGCTCCACGACTCCCTGACCCTGTGCAACTGGATGTGGCCCATGGCGGTCAGCCCCCTGAAGGAGCGGAAGTACCGGGGCGACACCTCCCTGGAGGCCCAGTTCTTCTCCGCGGTCACGGGAATCGTCAAGACCGAGGCGGAGCTGGACAAGGACGCCGAGCGCGTCGTGACCTTGCTCCGGGCCCTGACCGTACGGTCCATGGGCACCGCGGACATGCGGAACGCCCATGACGCCATGAATAAGTGGATCTACACCCCGGACAAGAAGGAGGGCAAGGAGATCCCGCAGTTCACCAAGGGCACCATCCAGATGGAAAAATCCGACCTGGACCTCGGCCTGGGCATGGTGTACAAGCAGTTCGGCTGGGACGAGAAGACCGGCGCCCCGACCAAGGCAACCCTGGAGGCCCTGGGCCTCAAGGACGTGGCGGAGGAACTGGGAGCCAAGGGCCTGCTGCCCGCCTGACGGAACCGATGATCCCGGCCGGGAGTTCCCGGGGCGGCCTGCGCCCCGGGCACCCGGCCGGTCGACTTGGAACTCGATTTCCTGTATTTTAACCAAGGATTGCGATGGAAACCTCAGGAACCAACGCCGCGGATCAAGCGGCCTCCGCGGTCGAAACGGTCCGCCGGGACAGCGCCGCAGGCCGGCTGACAACGCTTTCCTCTCTTCGGGCCGCCTTCACGAAGGACTCCGGCCCGGAGGCGGATCCCCTGTCCGAGATCGAGGGATCCGGAGCGGACGACCTCAAGAGGATGGACGGCCGCGAGGAGACGTACTTCTTCAGCGAACTGGGCATGACCCGGGCCTACGCGGCCTACCTCTTCCGGCTGGAGGAGAAGGACCTCGTGGGCCTGGTCGTCGAGACGGTTCGGGAGGAATCGCGGCTGTATCCTCGGCCCACACCCCTGGACTT
>JAAYUR010000481.1 GCA_012517645.1 Treponema sp. | reverse complement strand
TGGAGGAAGATCCGTAAGGACTACTCGATCTACGGAATCCTGGGCGGCCCCTCCGTCCTGGGTTCCCTCTCCCCCGCCCTGCACAATGCCGGGTACGTCGAGCTGGGCCTGCCCGCGGTCTACCTGCCCTTCCCCTCGGATTCCCTGGAACAGTTCCTGGCCCTGGCGGACCAGCTGGGGGTACGGGGCTTTTCCGTCACCGTTCCGTTCAAGGAAAAGATCCTTCCCTTCCTGACGGAACGGACCCCGGAGGTTTCCGCAATCGGCGCCTGCAACACCGTGGTGCGGACCCCCTCGGGCTGGTACGGGACGAACACCGACGCCGCGGGGTTCGAGCGCAGCGTTTTGGATTTCCTGAAACGCCCGAACCTCAAGGGGATCCGGGCGGCCATCATCGGGGCCGGAGGTTCCGCCCGGGCCGTCGCCTATGCCCTGCAGAAACTGGGCGCCTCCGCCTGCGTGGTGAACCGGGGCATGAACAAGGCGAAGCAGCTCGCGGAGCGCCACGGCTTCGATTGGGCGGGGATGAACGAGCGGGCGGTGGAGCTGTTGGGACGGTACAACGACCTGATCATCCAGACCACCTCGGTGGGGATGGAGGGAGGCCCGCCGGGGGATCCCCTGGAGTGGTACGAATTCTCGGGATCGGAAGCCTTGATGGACATCATCTATAACCCCAAGGAGACACCGGTCATGCGCAGGGCGCGGCTGGCGGGCTGCCCCGTAGCCAACGGCCTGGGGATGCTCCGTGCCCAGGGAGAGATCCAGTTCGAGTTGTTCACGGGCAAGAAATACCCCGGCCTTCCCTTCGGGGAAGTCGTCTAGGGGGGCGCCGGCGAAACCAAACCGTGTCGGCGTCCCGTTGACTCTTTCCAAGGAGACCTATGCAAGCCAAGAGCGCGTTCGTGGCCGTCGTCGGCCGCCCGTCCAGCGGAAAATCCACCCTGATGAACCGCCTGTGCGGTCAGAAGGTATCCATCGTCTCCCCGGTTCCCCAGACCACCAAGAACACCATCCGGGGTATCGTCCATCGGCCCGAGGGACAGCTGGTTTTCCTGGACACCCCGGGGATCCACGACTCGGGCCAGCGCCTGAACCAGCGCCTCCGGGACCTGGCCCGGGAAGCCCTGGGCGAGGCCGACCTGGTCCTCTACGTCCTGGATGCCACCCGGGCTCCCGGCCGGGAAGAGCAGGCCATAACGGCCCTACTGGCGCCCTACGCGGCCAAGACCGTGGCCGCGGTGAACAAGACGGACGCGGAGGGCTCCGACCCCGGACGAGCCCGTGCCTTCCTGGCGGAGACCCTGCCCGGGATGGAAGCCCGGGAAATCTCCGCCCTGACCGGAGCGGGCACTCAGGAACTCCTATCCCGTCTGTACGAGCGGGCTCCCGAAGGTCCCGCCTGGTACCCCGAGGAGTACTACACGGACCAGGAGCCGGTGTTCCGGATCGCGGAAGTCGTCCGGGAAAAGATCCTAATCCATACCCGGGAGGAACTTCCCCACGCGGTGTACGTGGACTACCGGGACTCGGGCCGCCGGGAAGACGGGGCCCTGGTCTACGAAGCGGACCTGGTGGTGGAGCGGGAAAGCCAGAAGGGCATCCTGATCGGGTCCAAGGGGGCGACCATCCGCCGCATCCGGGAAGAGGCGGAGCGGGACCTGGCGGACATCTTTCCCTACCCGGTGGTCCTCTCCCTGCGGGTCCGGGTCCAGCCGGACTGGAAGAAGGACGAGAGGCTCATCCGGAAGCTCTACTACTGAGTCTTCACTTTCCGGCACTCCTCCTCCACGGCGTCGAACCCTTCGGAGAGCACCCTCTCCAGGATCCGGACCGAGGCGGGGAAGACGGCGCTTTCCAGGATCTCCCGCTCGGGCTTCGTGAAATCGGAAAGCACGTACTCGGCGATATCGTCATGGTCGGGCCGGCCGATCCCGATGCGGAAACGCAGGTATTCCGCCGTGGAAAGGCGATCTCGTATGGACCGCAGGCCGTTATGCCCCCCAAGGCCTCCGGCGCGCTTCAGACCCACGGTGCCCAGCGGCAGCTCCAGTTCGTCGTGGACCACCAGGAGCTCCCCGGGTTCGATGCGGTGAAAGCGCATGAATTCCGCGACGCTGTCCCCGGAACGGTTCATGAAGGTTTCCGGAGTCAGGAAAAAGACCCGGCCTTCGGGGGAGTCCGAGGAGGCCCAGCGCCCTTTGAATCCCCGTTCCCAGCGGAGGGAGGGGTAGACCGGAAGGCGCTCAAGGACCTGCCAGGCCACGTTATGGCGATTGTTCCTGTACTGCCGTCCATGGTTGCCTAGGAAGGCGCAGAGTCGGACCATCCGGTAAGCTCCTCCCCCGCGGAAACCTGGTTCCGGCGGTCGCGGCGGGCCGCCGGCGGGCGGGGCGCGGTCCCGGATTGGACATCCGGGACCGGGGGATAGTACAATGCCGAACCGTCCCAGGACAAGCGAGGAACCCCATGAACTCCAAGCGATTCGAGAGAAACGTCCGGTCCGCGCCGCTCGCGGGCGTCCCTTCCGCAATGCTCGAGTACCGGGCCCGGGAGGGATCTCCGGTCCCGGAGCCCGGGATGACCCTTCTGGACGAGCTTGGTCCGGCCGACCTGGTCCGGCTTCTGGCGGGACCGGGATCGACCCGGCCTGCGGACGACGGCGGCACTCCCGGCGAGGCACCCTTCGACCTCTCCAGGGCCTTCATCCTGGGCAACGGCTGGCAATCCTGGTCCCCGGGCTGGGAACTCGCCCCGGGAGAGCGGATGGAACGGGCCCGCTTTGTCCGAAACCTCAACATCTTCACGGACCACCCGGGCCTCGTGCCCCGGCGCGGGGAGGTCCTGGCGAGTTTCCTGGGATACCTGCGCATCGGAGATGATTACCTTGCCCTGGCTTCCCTGCCGCAGGGCGGACCCCCGGTCTCCTTCCTCTTCCGGAGGCGGAACGGCACGATCTCAGTCCTGGCCTACGCCGAGGGGCACCGCTTCGAAGCCGGGGATCCCGCCGCCCGGATCCTGGTCGTCCGGGCCCGGGGCTGGTTCGCCCTGAAGGACGCCCTGCGGGAAGCCTACGCGCCCTACGACCAATTCTCCCGCCTTTCTTTCCTGGGAACCCCGGGGGAGCCGTTGGTGCCCGGGGGCTACGAATCCTGGTACAACCACTACTCGGACATCGACGAGGGCCTGATCCTCACGGATTTGCGGAACCTGGCCGGAAACGGCAACCTGATCGACCGGCTCTACATCCGGCCCGGGAAACCCACGGTCTTCCAGGTGGACGACGGCTGGGAACGGACCGTGGGGGACTGGCGGGTGAACGAGGCACGCTTCCCCCGGGGCATGAAGGACCTCGCGGGCCGGATCGAGGAGGCGGGGTTCATACCGGGGATCTGGCTGGCCCCCTTCCTGGTGACCCGCTTCGCCCCCCTCTTCCGGGAACGGCCCGAGTGGCTCCTCCGGAACGAGGACGGCACACCGACGGTCGCGGGATGGATTCCCGCCTGGGGCAAGGACTTCTACTGCCTGGACCTCTCGATACCGGAAGTCCTGGAGTACTTGGAAGGGATCTTCGACCGGGTCGTTAACGACTGGGGCTACCGGTACCTGAAACTGGATTTCCTGTATGCCGGCATGCTCCGGGGAAGACGGCGGAACGGTGGAGCGGCCTTCGTGCACTACCGGAACGCCCTGAAGCGGCTCACCTCCGTCCGGCGGCGCCGGGACGGAACACCCGTGGCCTACCTGGGCTGCGGCGCGCCCTTCGAAGCTTCCTTCGAATTCCTGCCCTTGATGCGGATCGGGGCGGACACTCGGGAGGACTGGGACTGGGGCCAGGCCCGTTTCCTGCGGCACCCCGGGCGGCCTTCCGCATGGATCTCCATGAAGGACACCATCGGCCGGGCCCTCTGGGACGGGACGGTCTTCCTGAACGATCCCGACGTGGTCTTCTGCAGGAACCGCCGCATGCGCCTCTCGGAGGCCGAAAAAGAGCTGGTGGCCCTGACGGCCCGGCTCTTCGCCTCCCAAGTGATGTTCTCCGACGACACCGCGGACTTCGAACCCGCCGTCGAGGGGGCCTTTACGGAGAGGATCGCGGAACTCTACGGGCGGATCTCCGGCCGGGAGTTCCGTCCCGAACGCGTTCCCGGCCTGCGGGACGTGTTCACCACCCGAAGCCGGGACGGCCGGGCGGCGGCGGTCCTGAATCTCTCCGATCTTCCCGCCGAAGTCCCGGGCTCCTGGCCCCCGGACAAGGCGGTCCTGGCCCGGTTCCGGTCCGTGGGAGGGCGGGTCATCTTCCCTCCCCATACCGTCAGCCTCTATGACGGATTGGAGGGAGCATGAAGCGCACCGTCTACGTGATCGGCCACAAGAATCCGGACACCGATTCCATCGTCTCCGCCCTGGGCTACGCCGCCCTCAAGCGGGAGCTCGGCATGGCCGAGGCCGTGGCGGCCCGGGCCGGCATGGTCAACCCCCAGACGGAATACGTCCTCTCCCGCTTCAAGGTCGAGGTTCCGGCCTTCCTGCCGGACCTGGTGCCCAAGGCCGAGTACTACCTCGGGGACGAACCGGTCACGGTCCGGGCGGGCACCCCACTCTGGGACGCCCTGGCCCTGATGGAGGAACACGGCCGATCCGCCCTGCCCATCGTGGACGGGGAGGGGCGGTACCGAGCCACCCTCCACTACTCCGCCTTCGCCCGCAACATCCTGAAAAAGATCAACCCCCGCAAGAAGGCGGTGATCCCGACCAGCGTGGGCCGTATGGCAGACACCATCAAGGCCCAGGTCGTCAGCTCCTTCGATCCCGGGAGGGAGTTCAAGGCCCGCATCCTGGTGGCGGCCCTGGAGACCGAATCCTTCAAACGCCACCTGGACGGGGAAGCCCGGGAGAACTGCATCGTCATCGTGGGGGACCGGACGGACGTCCAGCGCTACGTCCTGGAATCCGGAGCCCGGGTCCTGATCGTTACGAACGGAGCCGTCCTGGACCGGTCCCTCAAGGAGATCGCCGAACGCAACCGGGTCTCCGTCCTGCTCTCTCCCTACGACACGAGCTCCACCGCCCTCCTGGTCATCTACTCCACCCCCGTGGAGACCATGGGGGACGAGGGCCTCAAGCCCGTCCGCCTGGATTCCCCCCTGCGGAACCTGCGGGGTCCCCTGGCGGAGAGCCCCAGCCGCTCGGTTCCCGTCACGGACGAGGAGGGGCGGGTGGCGGGGATGTTCACCGAGGGGGATCTGCTGCGGGACCCCAAGGTGGAACTGATCCTGGTGGACCACAACGAGCTGGGCCAGGCCGTGGAGGGGGCGGAGAACTACAGGATCCTGGAGGTCATCGACCACCATCGCATCGGCTCCTTCGCCACCAAGGCGCCCATCACCTTCATCAACCGGGTTGTCGGATCCACCAGCACCATCGTGGCGGGGATGTACCGGGAACACCGGATCCCCCTGCCCAAGCCG
>JAAYUR010000082.1 GCA_012517645.1 Treponema sp. | reverse complement strand
TACCCGCCGGGAGCCGAAGGGCGGGCCCGATCCACGACCTTCACGTCCTTCCACTCCGGGAGGACGACCTTTTCCCGCATGTGGCCGATCACTTCGTCCGTGAGGACCACGACGGGAACCCGATATTCCTCCGCGAGGTTGAAGGCGCGCACCGTCAGGTCGAAGCACTCCTTCACGTTGCCCGGTGCCAGAACGATCACCGGATGGTCGCCGTGGGTCCCCCAGCGGGCCTGCATGACGTCGCCCTGGGCGGGGGAGGTGGGCATGCCCGTGGAGGGCCCCATGCGCTGTACGTCGATGATGACGACGGGGACCTCGGTTTCCGCGGCGTACCCGAGGCTCTCCTGCATCAGGGAGAATCCCGGGCCGCTGGTGGCGGTCATGGCCTTCTTGCCCGTCAGGGACGCCCCGATGATGGCCGCTATGGAGCCGATCTCGTCCTCCATCTGGACGAACTTGCCCCCGACCTTGGGGAGCTCCTCGGAGCAGAGCTCCGCGATCTCCGTGGACGGCGTGATGGGGTACCCCGCGAAGAACTCGAGTCCCGCGACGAGGGCCCCGATCGTGCAGGCCTCGTTCCCCTGCATGAGCTTGGCGCTAGGCATGGGCGGCCTCCGGCGGGATCGTGTAATCCACGGTCGCTTCCTCCACGGGTATCGGGGAGGCCTGGACTTCCCGGATCTCGATGGCGAAATCGGGACAGCGGAGCTCGCACAATCGGCAACCGATGCAATCGTGCGGCCGTTCCGCAAAGACCTTTCCGTTCACCAGGGTGAGGACTTTCTTCGGGCAGTAGGCCACGCAGATGTTGCAGCCCTTGCACCACTTCTCCCGAATGACGTGTTCGAAGGATTTCTTTTCGCTCATGGCTCTCCACGCTTCTCGTGGTATCGTTGCGGCGCCGCCCCAGCGGCGCGGAAGGCGTTTCTCGGCGTATAGCGGAGTACGCGGTTTCCAGGGGCTTCCTGTCTTTTGCGGTTCCTTGAGGATATACCGGCTGGCCGTTCCTGTAAAGCGCGGCCGGACGAGGTCTGCCCCGCATCATCCTACACCGGAGGAACCGATAGGTCTAATAAAATTTTTTATCCTGAAACCATAGACGTTTTCTATGATACCGGATATGATGGGCCCGACCACCGGGAGGACGGAGTACATGACCCTCCAGCAGCTACGGTATTTCCAGGTTTTGGCCAAGATCGAGCACTACACCAAGGCTTCCCAAGACCTGTGCATAACGCAGCCTTCCTTGAGCTACGCGATGTCGGAGCTCGAGAAAGAGTTGGACGTGCAGCTGTTCGACAGACACGGGAAAAAAATAACCCTGAGCGCCCAAGGTAGAACGTTCCTCAAGTACGTGGACGGATCCCTGGCCCTGCTGGATGACGGGATCAAGGCCGTCCGACTCTCGGGGCCTGTTCACGGACGAGTCACCCTGGGGTACATCTCCAGCCTTAGCTCCAATTTCCTGCCCGAGGTTCTGACGAGCTTCTACAAGGACCCTTCCAATGAAAAGATCACCTTCAATTTCGTCCAGAACCTGAACAACGCCCTGCTCGACGGCCTCAAGCAGGGGGATATCGATCTCGCGTTCTGTCCGGACCCCTCCAAGGACGTAGCCTCCGCCCCGGTCCTGCGGCAGGATCTATTCCTGGTCCTGCCCAGGAACCACCGCCTGGCCCGCCGGGATGAGATCGACATACACGAAGTCAAGAACGAGCCCTTCATCCTCACGAACCGGAAGAGCGGCCTGCGGCGGATGATAGGCAGCATCTTCCGGGAGATGAAGATCCGTCCCAAGGTCGCGTTCGAGGCGGAGGATTGCAACGTGGCCATCACCTTCGTGTCCCTGCAGTACGGGCTTTCCATCATCCCGGCGACCTCGAACCTCGGGAATCCCGAGGTACTGGGGATACGCCTCAAGAACCCGGAATTTTCCCGGACCGTCTACATGGCCTGGACGCCGTCCCGGAACCTGTCCCCCGTAGTGCGGAGGGTCCGGGACTTCATCGCGGATCGATACTCGACGTCCTGTCCGGACAGGGTCTCCGAACCCGCGATTGCCTATCCCGGCGTTTCGTAATAGACTGAGCGCCGGATTCAACTTCCCCCAATTCCAAGGAGTATGTCCATGAACAAGGCGCTGAAACTTCGGGACCTGACCCTCCGAGACGGCCAGCAGTCCCAGTTCGCGACCCGCATGACCCAGGCCCAGGTGGACCGGGTCCTGCCCCATTACCGCAAGGCGGGCTTCTACGCCATGGAGGTGTGGGGAGGCGCGGTTCCGGACTCCATCATGCGCTACCTGGGCGAAAGCCCCTGGACACGGCTGGAATCCATCAAGGCCGGCGTCGGAGGGGCGTCCAAGCTCACCGCCCTTTCCCGGGGCCGGAACCTCTTCGGCTATACTCCCTACCCGGACTCGGTGATCGAAGGATTCTGCCGCAATTCCGTCCGGTCCGGCATCGACATCATGCGGATCTTCGACGCCCTGAACGATATCTCCAACATGACCAGCACCCTGAAGTACGTGAAGGAGAACGGGGGCCTCGCGGACTGCGCGATCTGTTACACCGTGGATCCCCGCTTTTCCCGCATGGACCGGATCAAAGCCCTCCTGTCGGGGAAAAAACTGCCCGGGAGACTCTTCGACATCCCCTACTTCGTGGCCCGGGCCAAGGAGCTCGAGGGGCTGGGCGCCGACATGATCACCATCAAGGACATGGCGGGCCTGATCGATCCGGCCACCGCGGGCCACCTCATCCGGGCGCTCAAGGACGCGCTGTCCATACCCGTCGACCTCCACACTCACTGCACGCCGGGCTTCGGGACCGCAAGCCTCCCCATGGCCATGGCCAACTCCGTGGACATCGTGGACACCGTGATCCTCCCCTTCTCGGGAGGCCCCGCCGCCCCGGCCTACGAGATCATCCAGATCTTCGCGGACCGGATGGGTTTGGATACCGGGGTGGACCGGGCAGCCGTCCAGGCGATCAGCGACGAGCTCAGATCCATCCGCGAGGACCTGGCCAAGTTCGACCAGTACAAGCGGATGCCCCCGGCCTTCGACATCCGGAACCCGGCGCTCCCTCCGGACGTATCCCGGCTCTTCGACGACGCGATCGAGGCGGCCCGGGCGGACAAACCTCAGGTCGTCCTTGAGCTATGCCAGCGCATCGCAGCCTTCTTCAATTATCCGGAGCCGGACGACATCGTACGGGTAGCCCAGATCCCCGGCGGGATGTACACGAACATGATGGCCCAGCTCAAGGAGGCGAAGCTCGAGCAGCACCTGGAGGAAGTGCTGGCCATTGTCCCCAAGGTCCGGCTGGACGCGGGCGTGCCGCCCCTGGTCACCCCGACCAGCCAGATCGTGGGAGTCCAGGCCGTGAACTGCGTCGTCGACAAGACCCAGGGCAAGCCCTTCTATTCCAGCGTATCCAAGAATTTCGCGGAGCTCGTAAAGGGAACCTACGGGAAGACCCCCTGGCCCGTGGATCCGGAGTTCCGCCTGAAGATCGCGGGTGTCCGGGAAGAGACCCCCTACGACACCTCCGCGTACCGAAAGCAGGACAACCCCGAACTGCCCGAATTCGGCGGGGCTCGCCTCGCGAAGGACGAGAAGGAAGAGCTCCTCCTGGAGCTCTTCCCCAGCGTGGCGGACAAGTACCTCAGGAGCGTGCGGGCCCGGGAGTGGGAGGAATGGCGGGCCGCCCATCCGCCGGCCCCGGAACCGGACATCCCGAACGGCCCTTGGCCGGCGGAGTTCTGGGAGCTGGACCTGGCCGCCTACGCCGGGTTCGTCGCCCAGGCCGGAACCTAGGCCGGGGCTCGCTTTCTCCGCTTCGGAGAGGGCGCCTGGGCGATCAACATCCCCGCGAACATCAGGGCGCAGCCCAGGAACTCCCGGGGGGATAGCCTCTCCGAGAGGAGGAGCGCGCCGCCGACCGCGGCGAAGACGGTTTCCAGGCTCATCACGACGGCCGCCCGGGCGGGATGGGCCCTCCGTTGGGCCACCGCCTGGAGGGTGTAGGCTATACCTATCGAGACCAGGCCGCCGTATAGAAGCGGAACCGCCGCCGCGCGGCCGCTCGACCACGTCGGACCCTCGAAGACCAAGGCTCCCGCAAGAGTGAGCGCCCCGCAGACCAGGAACTGACCCGCCGAGAGCTCCACGGGGTCCACGCGCTTCGCGAAGGTGTCCAAGAAGAGGATGTGCCCGGTCCAGAAGAAGGTGCTGGCCAGGACGATCAGATCCCCCCGGGCTATCGTGAACTCCTCGGTCACCGACAGGAAATACAAGCCCCCGGCCGCGGCCGCGCAGCCCGCCCAGGCCAGGACCGGGGTCCTGCGCTTTACAAGGATTCCAGCCACGGGGACGAGCACCACATAGAGCCCTGTGATGAACCCCGCCTTGCCGGCGGTGATGAACTTCATGGACCATTGCTGGAGGTTCGCAGCCACGGTGATGATGAGGCCCCCCGCAAGGCTGGGTCCCGCCAAGGCACGTAACCGTCCTGGGGCGGTCGGGGGAGCTTCCGTCGACCTCCCCGGTGTCTCCCTACGGGGGCCTCCCGGCAGATCGGGAGCCGCGGGCCCCCGAGTCAAGTCCATCCTCCTGCGGATATAGATCAAGGGCAGGAGGGAGGCGCCTCCCATCAGGAATCGGATTCCGTTATAGGTCAAGGGACCCATGAACTCCATACCGACCCGCTGGGCCACAAAGGCGAAGCCCCAAAGGGCCGCGGTGAGGAGCAGGATCATCTCGGAGGCAAGGGATCGATTTTCCATAGGGTTCCTTTGGCTTGGTGGACATTATACTAAGCGCCGTCCGAGTTCGCGGTCGGAGGCTTTTTGAACATACCGTTCTCAGACTGTATATCAGGATCGGGGTTCCGTGATCTCCACGTCGTAGGCAAGGCCGTTTACGACTACCCGAAACCGCCGGCTCTTACCGTACACCCGCGTATCGGCGGCTTCGGTATCCGTCGGCTCCGGAGAGGTCGCGCCGGATGGAATCCTGGGGCGAACCGCCGTGGACCGGGGGCGGATCCTGGAGCGGAGGATTCTTTCCTGTTCCTCCAGCGCCCTCCGGGCCTCCTCCGGGTC
>JAAYUR010000063.1 GCA_012517645.1 Treponema sp. | reverse complement strand
GCCGCCTCCGGGAAGGGTGGTCAATGTCGATGGGCGGCGAGGCGGTTGGTCGGCGATCCAAGGGCCGCGCGTGGCAGGGGCCGCGGGGCTCGACCGTCGCCCGCGCTTCGCCGCGGCGCGCGGCCGATTTCCGAATACCCTCGCCGTCTGCTGTCAAGGGTGAACCGTTCACCTCGGGAACTCTACCGCCATCCAATCCTTGGGGTCCGCCATGCCCGCGTCGATGAGCCCCAGTCCCACCGTGGCCGTAGTTTCCGCCACCAGCCAGCTTGTACCCTTGTACGGGAACCGGGCGCCCGGTCCCGGCAGGTCGAAGGCCGCCAGGGCGTGGGAGTGCTTGACCGATAGCAGGAGGACGGCGTCCCGGTTGTCGTGCCGGGCCAGTATGGCCAGGAGGACGGCCCGGGAGTCGCAGTCCCCCCGGGCCTCGAAGGCCGCGGTCAGGGGATTCACCACGTCGCTGCCGGAGGGGTCCCGCTCGTACCGGAAACCCTGGGTCCATGCGAGGAGGCGGGCGGTCCGGGACCGGTCGTCCGGCTCCCCGGACAGCTCTCGTTGGAGGATCAGGGATAGGAAATCCAGCCGATGGAAGGTTTCCCGGAAGACCATCCGGTAGAACCTGGCCCAGGCCGCTTGGGCCAGGTCCGGGGAGGACCGGGCGTATACGCTGAAGACCTGGAACTCCCGCTCCACCGTGTCCTGGGCCGCCTGCCCCTCCCGGGGATCGTAGGGAACGCGAAGCGTCCGATTCCCGAATTGTAGATCCCTCGGCGTCCTCGCCTGAGGATCCCAGGGCAGGTTGAATTGGCTGACCGGGCCGGGGTAGAGGCGGGCTTCCTCGTCCACGGAAAAACCGTCCAGGCAGGATAGGATGAAGGGCAGGTAGGCGGTGTACCGATCCTCGGGAACGTAGGCCAACAGGGCTATGTCCTTTTCGGGCTTGCCCGCGGCGTTCCGAGGGGCGCCGTCCAGGAAGAGTCCCCAGCCCCGGTGGGGCTTGCCGGAAAGGGGGAAGCTCAGGTCCGCCATCACGGCGTTTCGGCGCTGGTAGACGAAGGCTTCCGAATCCGCCCGGGCCGAAAGCTTCTTGGCGATATCCGCCTGCATCGTCCCGGCGTCGGTATACCGGGACGGCTCGTACAGGAAGATTTGGAACAGCAGAATCCCGGAGGGATCCGTAAAGGAGAACCTCGAGATCCCGTCCCCGTCGTTCAGGGTGAAGCCCTCCGGAAGCTCCAGGAAAAAGCCGGAGTCGGAATAGAGCTCCTCTCCGGGAGCCCGGGGAACCGGGGCCAGTACCAGGGCGCCGGCAAGGAGCAAAAATCGGAGGATAGAGCCCGGGAGGCGGAAGGTCGGAGGATCGGAGGATCGGTCACGGAGCATAGGGCTTCCTCGGGGTGGTGGAGTCCTTGGAGGGGCCTCCGCGGCTGCCGGTTCGCCGCGCCCTGGCCCCGCTCCGGGCTCCGGACGTCCGGGCCCTCGTGGGCATCCTCCGGCCCGCCTCGTCCAGGGCGCGGGTTCGGAACTCCTCGTAGGAGGGCTCCCGGTCGTACCGTTCCAGGACGACCCGTCCGCGAACATCCTCCAGGGTCAGAATGTACTCCCCCAGGATGTCGGACTCCGCGTTCACCGCCAGAACCGGGGAGCGGGAGGACGGCTCGAAGATGAAGGCCCGATATCGGTACCGTTCCAGATGCCGCTCCTTGGTGCGGGGTATCGCAACGAGGACCGCGGAATACCCCGGCCGCTCCACCCGTTCGGCGGTGGGGCCGGTCACGAGGTACCGCATCCAGGTCAGATCCCGCAGGGGTTCCACCCGTTTTCTCCTATCTTCAATACTAAGTATATCGGAATGCGGAGGCAACCGCAAAACCGGGAAGTCCCGTGAGACCCGGAAGTCCGGTGATTGCATCGAAGCGGATCGGTCGTTATACTCTTTCCGGGACTCGGCGCGCCGCCCTGAGGGCGGACCCGAGCCGAGTCCGGCGCCCCGTGGGGCGGCCATCCGGCGCATATGCCAAGAAGGGGGAACCGCATGGACCCGGACGGTAGTTGTCCGTCAACCATCTCGATCCGACGTTGGCCCCCGAGAGCCGGGTTACCCGCCTTCCGACAGCCTTCCTGAAAGCCGTCGAACCGCGCGCGACCCTCCCGGGGGCGGGAGGGTGCAGCTATGATCCAGATCTGGAAACAGCAGGGAGGGATCCTGGTCCCCGCGGAGTCCGCCGGACCCGGGACCTGGGTGGATGTCCGATGGGCGTCCCGGGACGATCTGGAGGCGCTCGAAAAGGACTATGGAATCCTCTCCGAACATCTTCAGGACATCGTGGACGCGGACGAGCAGTCCCGGTTGGAGAAAGAGGACGAGTACACGCTGTTGATCGTCCGCCTGCCCGTTCACGACAGCCGGTATGAGCCGACCTTCTTCACCGCCCCTGTGGGCGTAGTCCTCTTCCCGGACCGCGTCGTGACCGTATGCTGGGCGGATTCCGAGGTGCTGACCGACATGGCGGAGAACCGGGTCCGGGGACTGTCCCTGGAGAACCGGAACGCCTTTGTCCTGCGGCTCCTGGGGCGGGCGGCCATCGTCTACCTCCGGCACCTGAAGGTCCTGAATCGACGGACCGGCGCCATCGAGCGGGAGCTGCAGAAATCGGTGCGCAACACGGAACTGGTCCAGCTCCTGACGATCGAGAAGTCCCTGGTCTACTTCACCACAAGCCTAAAATCCAACGAACTGGTCCTGGAAAAACTGCTCAAGAGCCGCCTAATCCGCTTCCAGGAGGAGGAGACGGAGCTTCTGGAGGACGTGGAGATCGACAACCGCCAGGCCATCACGATGGCCAACATCCACAGCGACATCCTGTCCGGGATGATGGACGCCTTCGCCTCGGTCATCTCCAACAACCTCAACATCGTGATGAAGCGGCTGACCGTGATCTCCCTGGTCCTCATGATCCCCACCTTCATCGTGAGCGCCTTCGGAATGAACGTGCCCCTGCCCTGGCACGACAACGGGAACGCCCTCTGGTATATCGGGGGGCTCTGCGCGGCCAGCGCCCTGGTGGGAGCCGTGGCCCTGACCCGGGACCGGAAGGCGGTTCGGCGGACCCGTGCGCCGGTTCCCGCCACCCTGGTAGCCCAGGCTTCGGGTCTGGGTCTGCCCCTGCGGGGGGGG
>JAAYUR010000264.1 GCA_012517645.1 Treponema sp. | reverse complement strand
CAGGGCCTCCTCGGCGGTGACGCATTCGTGGTCGGACCGGATGCCCGCGGCTACGTACGCGGAGAGGTCACGTCCCCGGAGCTCCGGCGCGTGGCCGTCCACTGCCTTGCCGGAATCCCAGAACAGGGCGATCTTGTCCAGCAGCTGGGGGTCCTTGGCCAGGACGCCCGGGAAGTTCATCACCTCCCCCAGGCCCAGGACCCGGGGTTCCCGCAGGAAGGGGTACATGTCCGAGGCGAAGAGGGCCGCCCCGGAGGAATCGAAGTCCGTGGCGGGCACGCAGGAGGGGGCCATGAGGTAGACGTCCAGGGGCAAGCCCTCGCTGGCCCGGAGCATGTAGGTCATCCCGTCGTAGCCCAGGACGTTGGCGATCTCGTGGGGATCCGCGACCACCGCCGTGGTGCCCCGGGGAACCACCAGGCGGGCGTACTCCGAGGGGGCGAGCAGGGAGGACTCGATGTGGACGTGGGCGTCCACCAAGCCGGGAACCAGGACGCGGCCGTCCAGGTCCACCTCGGTCCGGGCGGCGAGCCCGTCCCCGACGCCGACCACGAAGCCTTTGTGCACGGAGACCGTGAGCCCCGGGCGCAGCTCCCCGCGGAAGAGGTCCGCCACCGAGCAGTTGACGAAGTTCACGTCGCAGGGGACAAGGCCCCGGGCCGCGTCGATCTGCTCCTTGGAAACCATGGCCACCTCGCTGATACGAAGATTGTGCTGACCATTCTATACCGACGGCCGCTCCCGCGCAAACCCGGTCGCCGCCCTCCACACGACCGCCCGGGGACAGGACCGATTCCGGGCAACCCGGGTTCGGAAAAAGAGTTGCGCCCGGGCCCTCTCCGTCGTACACTGTGCAACTGAGAGCGCCGGGCGCGGGCCCGGCGAAAAAAAGGAGGAGGAAGAAGTGGAGAATTTCTTCAAGCTCAAGGAGCACGGCACCACCGTGCGAACGGAAGTGATGGCGGGCATCACGACCTTCATGACCATGGCGTATATCCTGGCCGTGAACCCCGGCATCCTCTCCGCGGCGGGCATGCCCGCGGGCGGGGTCTTCACCGCCACGGCCTTGGCTTCCCTGATCGCGACCCTATGCATGGCCCTTCTCGCGAACCTTCCCATAGCCCTGGCTCCGGGGATGGGGCTGAACGCCTTCTTCGCCTTCGCCGTGGTCCTGGGGATGGGCTATTCCTGGCAGCTCGCCTTGACCGCCGTGTTCGTGGAGGGCGTGATCTTCATCCTGATGTCCCTCTTCAACATCCGGGAGGCCATCGTCCGCTCCATCCCGGCCAACATCAAGAGTGCCGTCTCCGTGGGCATCGGCCTGTTCATCGCCTTCATCGGCCTGCAGAACGCGGGGATCGTGGTCAAAAACGACGCCACCCTGGTGGGCCTGGGCAACATCACCAAGGGAGCGCCCCTCCTGGCACTCATCGGCCTTGTGATCATGGGCGTGCTCCTTGTCTTCAAGGTGAAGGGCGCCCTGCTCATCGGCATCCTGGCCACCACGATCCTGGGCATCCCCTTCGGCGTGACCGTGATCCCCAAGGGCTGGAACCCCGTCTCCGCCCCGGCGGCGCCCCTCTTGTTCCGGTTCCAATTCGACAAGCTGTTCACCCTGGACTTCTGGATCGTCCTGTTCACCTTCCTCTTCGTGGACATCTTCGACACCATCGGGACCCTGGTGGGAGTGACCACCCAGGCCGGCCTCATCAGCAAGAAGGGGGAGATCCCCCGGGTCAAGCAGGCCCTGCTCTCCGACGCCATCGGCACCGTGGCCGGCGCTTGTCTCGGCACCTCCACGGTCACCTCCTACATCGAGAGCGCCTCGGGCGTGGCGGAGGGCGGCAGGACGGGGCTCACCGCCCTGACCACCGCGATCCTCTTCGGAGCGGCCCTCTTCCTATCCCCCCTGTTCCTGCTCGTCCCCGGCGCGGCCACGGCTCCCGCCCTGGTCCTCGTGGGGCTCTTCATGCTCTCTCCCGTCAAGGATCTGGATCTCAAGGATTTCTCCGAGGCCATCCCGGCCTTCGTCACGATGCTCTTCATGCCTCTGACCTACAGCATCGCCGAGGGCCTCGTGTTCGGCATCCTGGCCTACATCCTCCTGAAGCTCTGCACCGGCAAGGCCAAGGAGATTCCCGTGGTGACCTGGATCGTAGGGTTCTTCTTCGTCCTGAAGCACGTGCTCTGATTCCGTCCGCGGCGCCCGGGTCCGGTCCCGGCGCGCCGCGCGTCCCGGGGCTGCGCCCTTGGAGGCAGCGATGCGAGTTCGGCCTTCCTTCGTTTCCGCGTTCCTTTTCTTCCTGGCAATCCTGTCCGCGGCGCCCTCGCAGGCGCAGACCGACGTCCGCGTGCCGGACTGGATGGCCTTTGTCGAGGGAGGGGCCTTCACCCAAGGATCCCCGGATTCCGAAACCGGGAGATCTTTCGACGAAGGGCCGCGCCGGGAGGTGACCGTCTCTTCCTTCCTGCTGGCCAAGCGGGAGGTGACCTTCGACGAGTACGACGAGTTCTGCGCCGCCACAGGCCGGACCCGCCCGGACGACAAGGGATGGGGCCGGTGGACCCGGCCGGTGATCAACGTCGTCTGGCGGGACGCCGTGGAGTACTGCAACTGGAGGTCCAAGAAGGACGGATTGCGGCCCGCCTACACCCTGTCCGGAGATTCGGTGACCTGCGACTGGTCGGCCGAAGGCTATCGGCTGCCCACGGAAGCCGAATGGGAATACGCGGCCCGGGGAGGGAAAAAGGGCCGGGGGTTCGCATACCCGGGCGGGAACGATCCCGAAGCCCTGGCCTGGTATAGCCTGAACGCGGGAAACCGAACCCATCCTGTGGGCGGAAAGGCTCCGAACGAGCTCGACCTCTTCGATATGGCCGGCAACGTATGGGAGTGGTGCTGGGACTGGTACGCCGGGTATCCGGCCGGAAAGGTGTCCGACCCCCGGGGTCCGGAGGGAGCCGCCTTGAAGGTCGTCCGGGGAGGGGCCTACTTCAACGTGGTGTCCAACCTCCGCCCGGCCCGACGCTGGTTCGTGGATCCCGCATATAAGTTCGACTACCTGGGTTTCCGCCTGGCCAGGTCCCTGCCGCGCCGCTGACGACAGGACGACATCCACAGGACCCAACCACAGAGTACACGGAGATCACGGGGAAGAGATAAATTCCCCCAGGGTTCAACAGGATCGCTAGGAGGAGGAGGTGGGAACAAGATCAAGAATGGAAGCGGAATCCTTCCCAGGTTTTATCTTGTTCATCTGAGCCAATTTCAAAAGTCGGTCACTTTTGAAATTGGCTTTGCGATTGGGCGCAGAGGTTGCGTTGCGACCGCTGCGCCCAATCGCGGATTTCAAGGTAGCTTTTTCAAAACCCCCTGAGTCTAGAAAAAGCCTCCATCCTCTTCAATATAGTTTTGCTACTGCGGCTATGTGGACTTCACCCGCTTTTCTCCGTGTTCTCCGTGCTCTCCGTGGTTCAT
>JAAYUR010000107.1 GCA_012517645.1 Treponema sp. | reverse complement strand
GGGGTGGAGGAGTTCGTCCGATCTCCGAGCTCAAGGAAGGACTGGAACCTTCACGACAGGTGAACGAAGCTGGCCTTCGGACTTCGCACCCCATATCCCCGCTCCCGGGGCCGCGGCTAGAACCCTCCACAGGTCCCGGGCCGGGGTTCGCGCCCCGTTCGCGTACAGGGCGTCCGCCAGGGTGAACAGGAGCCTGTACAGCTCCGCGTTCCGGGCATACTCCTCCAGATCCCTTCGACCGGCGATTCGGGCCAGAAGTTCCGGCAAAGCCGCGTAAGCGTAGGACGGCTCCTCGGAACGCACCGCGTCGATCGCCTTCGTAAGGACCCTGTTTACCGCCAGACCCAGGTAAAGGACGGCCTTGGCCTGCCTGCCGTTCTCGTACCAGAAGCTTCCCAGGGCGTCCAGGGCTCGCACCGAAAAGTCGGTCTCGGTCCTATATAGGCTCATGAACTTGTCGAACCCGTCCCGGGTCAGGGTATTCAGCATGGCGTTCCGGAGGTATTCGTTTTTCGGATCCGAGACCGTCGTATCCTGCCGTAGTATCTGGAGGTACTGTTCCTCCATCCGGAGGAAGTCTCCCCGCGTCCTGTACAGGTCCGCCAGGGCGTACAGCGGAGTGAACCGGTCGTCCGCGACCTCGTAGGCTTCCCGCATATCCCAGGCCCTTGAATACTGGATCTCCGCAAGCCGGAGCTCCCCCTCGGCCTCGAAGACCCGGCCCATCCAGAACTCGGCCTCCGGATACATCGCCAAGGCGGCCGCGGCCTTCTGGAGATCGGCCAGGGAATCACCTAATTCATCGAAGGTTCGGTAATCCAGGGTAAGGTACAGGGCATCCAGGAACCCGCGAAAGCGGTCCGTCAGCCGGCGCTGACGCAGAAGGTCTATCTTCTTTCTAAGCGAAGAACCCGCCTGTTCGTTGATGCGCTCCAGTTCCGAGGAAAGGAATATTTCCTTGGCGTACTCCTCCACAAGAGCCAGGATGGAACCCTCCGCCCTTCGGGCCTGGGGAGAATCCATGGCCGCGGACAGCGCTCGGGAGGCGGCCTCGAACATGGTGCGCCGTTCCGTCGCGGCGGAACGAAAGGCGTTCAAGGCCTGTCCGAATTCCTTCTCCCGGAACAGGCGTTTGCCGTTCTCGAACTCCACCCATACCTTGGACTCCACCGCTCCCAGGGACGGAACCAGGACGAGGATCGCCGAAAAAACGGCGGCGATGCGGAACGTATGCGTACGGTTCATAGGCGCGATAGTTCTTCCTCGAATACAGTATCGGCCTCTTCCGAGGAAATCGTTCGGACTATCTTGCCCCCTCGGAACACGACAGCTCTGTCCCCGGCCCCGGTGATCCCTATGTCCGCGTGCCGGGCTTCTTCGGGGCCGTTCACCGCGCATCCCATCACGGCGACGGTGATGTCCCGGTCCAGGGCGTACAGCCTATCCTGCCAGCGGGCCAGGAAGCCGTGGACGTCGAAGCCCCCGCGGCCGCAGCGGGGGCAGGAGATGATGTTGACCCCCGGGCGCCCCCGTTTCGCGGCGGCCAGGATCTCCCGTCCCGCCAGGACCTCGTTCTCCGGGGTGTCGGATAGGGAAACCCTCAGGGTAGCCCCGATTCCTTCGGATAACAGGGAATGCAGGGCTATAGCGTTCTTCACGATACCGGGAATCAGGGGGCCCGCCTCGGTCACGCCCAGATGGAGGGGTGCGTCGTGGACAGCGGCGAACCGTCGGTTCGCCTCCAGGGTGGCCCGCATATCGCTGGATTTCATGGATACCAGATAGTCCTTGAATCCCAGGGTTTCGAGGACATCCATCTCCCGCTCCGCTGCGGAGATCATGGCTCCGGCGGGATCCGCGGCTCCTCGAAGGTCCTGGGGAAGGGATCCTCCGTTGACGCCGATCCGTATGGGGACTCCCCGATCCGAGGCTTTGCGGACCACCTCCTCCACCTTGGCCCGGGAGCCGATGTTGCCCGGGTTGATGCGGATCTTGGCGATCGGAAAATCCAGGCAGCGCAGGGCGATACGCCAGTCGAAATGAATGTCCGCGACCAGGGGAAGGGGGGAAACCCGGGCCAATCGGCCCAGGATCTCCGCGGAGGGAAGATCCGGAGCCGCGAACCGAAGGATGTCGCAGCCCAGGGCTTTCAGCCTACCGATCCGGACGAGCAAAGCCCCCGGGTCACCAGGACCCAGGGGCTCCTTCCACATGGTCTGCACGGCTACCGGATAGCCGGGACCCAGGAGGACCTTGCCGACCTTGACGACGCGCATGGGGGTGGACGGTGAACAGCGGACGGAAGGGACGCCAGAGGCCGGATACCAAGACCGCATAGGCGGTCCTAGTCACCGGACTCCCAGTTTTTCTGTTTACCGTCCACCGTCCGCTGTATACCTGCTTTACAGCGCCCCGAAGCTGAAGGCCATCACGAAGAGGGCCACGGTCTCGCAGAGGCCGACGATGGTGATGTAGTTGGCGAAGCCCTTGCCGGTCTCTCCGAAGGCGTCGCAGGAGGCGGCGGATGCCTTTCCCTGGGCGATCGCGGACATGGCCATGCCCGCCCCGCCGGCCAACCCCATGGCCAGCAGGAGGGCAGGATCCTTGGAGGAATTCATCATGGCTCCCATCAGGATAAAGCCGTAGATGGTCTGGGTCAGGGGTGCTCCCGCGAAGATCATGAGCAGGAAGGAAGCGGGTTTGTTGGCCAGGTAGTTCCGCTTCCACGCACCGATGGCCGCCTGGCCCGCGATGCCCGCACCGATGGAGGAACCGATGGCGGCCAGCGCCATGACGGCGCCGGCTCCGATCATGCAGATATTCATGTAGGACTCCTTTCTACGCCGAAGCTTCTTGGTCGGACCCTTCCCGGAAGGGCTCGTATTTGAACCCCGACCACTCCATCCCGAGGTGGCCGGAATATTCCAGCATGTTGAGCCGTACCCCGTGCACGATGACGGACAGCAGGCTCAAGGCCAGGTTCAGGCCGTGGCCGAACCCGATCAACGCGAGGCCGAACACGAACAGGACAGCCCTGCCTAGCATCGGACCGGCCATGGTATTGACCGTCTGGCTGATCGCAAGCCCCGCCAGACCGACCGCCCAGAGGCGGATATAGGAGGTGATATCCGCGAAGACGTTCACCACCCCCAGCAGGACCGAGACGATGTTCGTCAGGCTGGCCAGGATGCTCCTCAGTATATTTCCTTCGTAATTCGCGAACACAAAATTGAGAAGGAACCCAATCCCGATCAGGTAGAGGGCGAAGAGGGGCACCGGGAACCGGACGGCGTCCAGGACCAGGTTCAGGACCATGAAGTACATCCCCGCCAGCTGGAGCAGGAGGCCGACCTGGGCGAGGAACTTCAGGGACTTGATATCCCGCTTGATGTTCTTCATGTGGGCCCAAACCAGGTGGACGAGCCCTAAAATGAAGCACAATTGCTTGGTATTGGCCCCCGCCATGGGGTTGTCCGAGGCCAGCCACCCGATCCGCAGGCTCTTGAGGAAGCCCGGCAGGATCTCGGCGGGAAGACCGAACCAGCTGCCCGTAAGGACTCCCCAGGCCACGGTGGCTGAAGAAAGGAGCAGCAGAAGACGCACGGCTTCCGGCACGGGTCCCCCGGACTTCTTGGCCTTGAACGCCCCGAAGAGGCCCAGGATCAACAGGATGCTGCCGTAGCCTCCGTCTCCGAAGATCATCGCGAAAAAGATGGTGAAGAACACCAGGAAGGAAGCGGAGATGTCGTATTCCCGGTAGTTCGGCACCGTCCCCAGGAAATCGAAGACCGGCGCGATCATGCGGACCGCGGCATTGCTTTCTATCTTTGTGGGCGGAAGCTCGTCGTCTCCGGGATCGTCCAAGAGAAGGCCCCAACCGTGTTCCGCGGCGGCGGCCGCGAGCCGGGGGGCGTCCTTCGCCGGCACCCAGCCGGAGATCCAGGCGACGGGGCCCTCCCCTTCCATGCCGGAAAGCAGGGTTTCGAAGGTATGGTTGGCCCGGGCTCGCTCCCGGGCGGTTTCCAGGTGGGGCCGGGATCGCGCGGCCTCCGCCAGAAAGGCCTCCCCCCGGGCAAGGGCTGCCAGCAGGGATTTCTCCTCGGCCTCAAGGGCGGACAGGGACGCCTGGGGCGGAACGAACTCCTCCACGCCCTCCGGGAGACTCACGGTTCCCGAGGGGAACCCCGCGAACCTCACGGCTGCCTTATCCGAGGCCACCCGGATCACCGGCAGGGCCTCCGGCATGGAGGCCGCGGCCTTGGGGTTCGCTTCGTAGAGACGCAGATCCATGCCCCTCTCCCGCAGGAAGGCCAGGGCCTCGGGATTGAAATCGCCCCAGCCCTGGATCCGCTCCATCTCCTTTCGAACCGCGGCGAGCCGCTCCTGGGAGGTTTTGATGCCCTCCGCCGTCTCGTTCACCTTCCCGGCGAGCTCCAAGGCGGCGGCGTAGTCGATGGACGGCGCGGATTCCTTGGCTTTGTACGACAGGAGTATGCCGATGGCCGTCTCGATCCGGGCCAGCTCCTCGGAGGCGGCTTCCCAGCTCTGTCCCCGGCCCTCGATCGGATCCGCGTGCACCACCCCCAGGCGGCGCAGGGACTTGAGGGCCGCGGACTTGCCGCGCTCCCTCAGGACGAGGATGGCCTTCTTCATGGGTGCTATCATGACGCCGCCCTCACTACCTTCCGCTTCGCGATCTTGCCGCGCACCACCTGGGCCGTCTGCTGGTCTCCCAGGTAGATCCGGATTCGTTTGATGTTCTCCGCGGTCTCCGGGATCTTCACTTTTTCAAAGAGGTTGACCCGTTGGGTGGTTATGCGGAGCTCCCGGGCCAGCCGGGCGATCTG
Organism: Treponema sp.; assembly: GCA_012517645.1. Lineage (GTDB taxonomy): Bacteria > Spirochaetota > Spirochaetia > Treponematales > UBA12059 > JAAYUR01. Next base: position 287 of record JAAYUR010000107.1, on the reverse strand, counting down.
TTCCTGGAGCACCTTGATCTCCAGGTCCAGCTCGAGCATGGCCTTAAGGCGGTCCAGGGCCTTGTCGATCCATAACGGCCGGAGGTAGAGGTCGTAGTCCGCCAGCTCGAAGTCGGCGCCCGCGTACACGGGAATCTCCACCCCCGCGATGTTCCCCGCGGTGGTCCGGATCTCCCGGACCGTCAGGAGCCAGCCGCCCGAATCCGTGCGGACCGCCTCCTCCTCCCCGAAGACCGCGATCCAGGCGCGGAACTCCGCCAGGAGGCGTTCCCGCTCCTCCGCCCGGG
>JAAYUR010000546.1 GCA_012517645.1 Treponema sp. | reverse complement strand
GCGGGCTGCGGGCTCAACTTCGGCCTGCCCGTAGGGATCATCGCGGGCCTTCTGGGCTCCACGTTGGCCATGGAATTCGGACTTACCGGATGGGCGGGTTTCCTGGGGGCCATCGGTCTGTCCCTCCCCTTTGCGGTCGCCTTCGGCTTCGCCTACGGTATGCTGCTGAACAAGGTCAAGGGCGAGGAGATGACCATCGCGATGTACGTGGGCTTCTCCATCGTCACCTTCTTCGCGATCCTCTGGCTGCTCCTGCCCTATTCCAGCCCCAACATGGTCTGGGGATACGCGGGCAAGGGACTCCGGACCACGATCACCCTGGAGGGGTACTGGGGCCGGATCCTCAACGACTTCCTGGCAGTCCGTATCGGCCAGAACTTCCAGTTCCCCACGGGGATGATCCTATTCGTCGTCCTCCTGACGGTGTTGGTGGGCTACTTCTTCCGGAGCAAGACCGGCACGGCCATGACCGCCGTGGGCTCCAACCCGGACTTCGCCCGGGCGGGGGGTGTATCCGCGGACCGGATGCGCCTGACCAGCGTGGTGCTCTCCACGGTGATCGGGGCGGTCGGCATCCTGGTCTACCAGCAGAGCTTCGGGTTCATCCAGATCTACAACGCCCCCCTGTTCATGGCCTTCCCCGCCGTGGCGGCCCTCCTGATCGGCGGAGCCTCGGTGAACAAGGCCAGCATGCTGAACGTCATCGTGGGCACCTTCCTCTTCCAGTCCATCCTGACCATGACCCCGTCGGTCATCAACAGCATCCTGCAGACGGACATGTCCGAGGTGATCCGCATCCTGATCTCCAACGGCATGATCCTGTACGCCCTGACCCGAAAGACGAAGGTGACGAAATGAGCAAGACATTCGACGTACGAAAACTCCTGGCGGACAACCTGGTCGTCGTCATCTTCCTGGTCATCACGGCCTTCGCCGTGCCCGTGTCGGGCCTGTCCGCCCAGTTCATCATCCAGGAGCTTCTGACGCGCATCGGGCGGAACGCCTTCCTGGTCTTCTCCCTGCTTCTGCCCATCATGGCGGGCATGGGCATCAACTTCGGCATGGTCCTGGGGGCCATGGCCGGGGAGATCGGCCTGATCGTAGCCGTGGATTGGGGCATCCTCGGGGTGAACGGCCTGGCCCTGGCGGCCCTGGTGGGAATGCCGGTGGCGGTGATTCTGGGATGGCTGGCCGGGGAAGTCTTGAACCGGGCCAAGGGCCGGGAGATGGTCACCGGGTACATCCTCGGCTTCTTCATGGACGGCGTGTACCAGCTCATCGTCCTGTACATGATGGGATCGATCATCCCCATCCGCTCCCCGGCCATCACCCTGTCCCGGGGCTACGGAATCCGGAACACCCTGGGCCTGGATTCCGTGCGCCAGTCCCTGGACACCCTCCTGGCCGTGCGAATCGGGCCCTACGTACTGCCGATGGCCACCTACCTGGTCATCGCCCTGCTGTGCCTCTTCATCCTCTGGTTCCGCAGGACCAAGCTGGGCCAGGACATGCGGGCCATCGGGCAGGATCAGGGGGTGTCCCACTCCGCGGGCATCGCGGTCGAGCGGACCCGGATCATCGCCATCGTCATATCCACGGTTTTGGCCATGATCGGCCAGATCATTTTCCTTCAGAACATGGGGAACATGGCCACCTACAACGCCCACAAGCAGACCGGCTTCTTCGCGGCCGCGGCCCTGCTGGTGGGTGGCGCCTCGGTCTCCAAGGCGACCATCCCGAACGTCTTCATCGGAGTCGTCCTTCTGCACCTGATGTACATCGTGATGCCCCGGGCGGGGGCCCAGCTCTTCGGGCAGGCCCAGATCGGGGAGTTCTTCCGGGACGCCCTATCCTACGCGGCGATAGCCATGGCCCTGGTCATCTACGCCTGGCGCAAGCGGGCCAACGCGGACCGGGCCCGCGCCGGGCTCCGGGGCGGGCAGGCCGCGGGAGGCGCGAAATGAGCAAGCTCGATCCCAAGAAGGCCCGCCGCTGGGCGATCCGCGCGGCCCTGGGGCTTCTCTACGTGGTCCTGGCCGTTGCGCTCTTCGTGACCGGGCGGGGCCATACGATCCTGGTGGACAACAAGGCGGATCCCGCGGGTGCCTTCCCCGCCCTCAAGGCCGCCGTCGTCTCCGTCGATCGGCAGAAGCCCATGGAGTTCTACCCGGGGGACCGGGACAAGTTCATCGTGAAAGGTCAGCGGCACGTCCTGCGGGTGAAACCCCTGGCTCCGGGTGCCCAGGAGAAGGTCGTGGAGTTCCGGGTCCCCCTCAAGGAGGACATGACCCTGGTCTCCATCTCCAAGCTGATGGCCGGGGTGGAGCCCTGGTACGAGACCTTCACGGCCCCCACCGCCCAGGAGCGGGCGGCCGAACGGGCCGCCGCGGACCTGGAGAACCCCGTGGAGACCTTCGGCAGCTTCAGCCCCTGATCCGGTTGGAGGAACCATGAAGCGGTTTACCGCGGCCATCCTCGCGATCCTCCTGTTCGCCGCCGGGGCGGCGTCCCAGACCCCGCCCCGGGTGCTCTCCCCCTACGACATCGAGCGCTTCGTCAAGGACGCCCCGGGCCTTTTTGCGGACCTGGAGTCCTCGGGGGAGGATGTCGACGACCGGGTTGCGGAATCCCAGGACGACCCCGCTTCCTTTTCCCCGGAAACCCTGAAGTCCCTTATGTCCGCCGCCCGGGCATCCCCGGAAGGCCGACGGGTCCTGGAAAAGTACGGTTGGGACGCCCGATTCTGGGACGTGTACTTCACGATCTTCGTGGGCGTGTACGTCTCCATGATGGACCAGGCCTTGGCGCAGATCCCGAGCCCGGAGTTCAAAGCCCATGTGGACCGGTTCCGGGCCTCCATCCACCGGGACGACCACACCCTGGTCCTGCGCAACCTGCCCCGCCTGCTGGAAGTCTTCGAGGCCCTGGACGAGGAGGACTGAGCCGGCCGCTCCCAGGTGTTTCCGGAATCAACCACGGAGATCACGGAGTCGCGCGAGCCGGACCTGCGTCCGGCTCGCGGCGGCGAAGCCTGAAAGGCTTCGCCGAGTTTGTTTGAACTAGGGAATCGCCGAAGCTCGCTTCGGCGCCGCGAGGCCGGCGCAGCGGGCCTCGCGCACTCCGTGGTGAATTCCTGAAATTTTG
>JAAYUR010000108.1 GCA_012517645.1 Treponema sp. | reverse complement strand
CTCCGGCCCGAAGCCCTGGCGGTCACGGTGGGGGGAACCAATATCCACGATCTTTCCTGCCGCAGCGTGGAGGCCACGCTGGATTTCTTCGCCAGGGTGGAGCTTACGGACACCCAGCGGCAGATCGCAAAGCAGATCCTCAAGGAAATTGTGGCCCGCCTCACCTTCATGCGGAACGTGGGTCTGGAATACCTTACCCTGGAACGGAAGGCCGCGACCCTGTCGGGAGGGGAGGCTCAGCGCATCCGCCTGGCCACCCAGATCGGCTCCTCCCTGGTGGGGGTGCTCTACATCCTGGACGAACCGTCCATCGGCCTTCACCAGCGGGACAACCAGCGCTTGATCGACACCCTAACCTACCTGCGGGACATCGGAAATACCCTGATCGTGGTGGAGCACGACGAGCAGACCTTGCGCACCGCGGACTGGATCGTGGACCTGGGACCCGGGGCAGGGGTGCACGGGGGCCGGGTGGTGGCCCAGGGCACTCCCGACCAGGTCATGCGGAGCCCCAAGAGCCTCACCGGACAGTACCTCGCCGGGACCTTGAAGATCGACCTCCCGAAGCAGCGTCGGAAGGGGAACGGGAAGTCCCTGGTGATCCGGGGCTGCCGGGAGCACAACCTGAAAGACATCGACGTGGAACTCCCGTTGGGGAAATTCGTGTGCATAACCGGCGTCTCCGGATCCGGAAAGAGCACCCTGCTGACGGACCTGCTGTACCCTGCGATTTCCAACCGGGTCATGGGAACCTCCCAGCCCGAGGGGGACTTCGACTCTCTGGACGGGCTCGAGCATATCGACAAGATCATCAACATCGACCAGAGCCCCATCGGCAGGACGCCCCGGTCGAACCCCGCCACCTACGTGGGGGTCTTCACCCACATCCGGGACCTGTTCGCGGCCCTTCCGGAGTCCAAGGCCCGGGGCTGGAAACCCGGGCGCTTCAGTTTCAACGTGAAGGGCGGCCGCTGCGAGAACTGCCAGGGGGACGGCACCATCCGGATCGAGATGAACTTCCTGCCCGACGTGTACATCACCTGCGACGTCTGTCACGGTAAGCGCTTCAACTCGGATACCCTGGACGTCCGGTACAAGGGCAGGAACATCGCGGACGTCCTGGACATGACCATCGAAGAGGCGGCTTCGTTCTTCGAGCATATCCCGCCGATCGCCCATCGGTTGAACACCCTCCTGTCCGTCGGGCTCGGCTATATCAAGCTCGGCCAGTCCGCCCTGACCCTCTCCGGCGGGGAGGCCCAGCGGGTCAAGCTGGCCTACGAGCTGGCCAAGAGGCCCACCGGGAAGACCCTCTACTTCATGGACGAGCCGACCACGGGCCTGCACTTCGCGGACGTGAAACAGCTTATGGATGTGATCCAGCGCCTGGTGGACACGGGGAACACGGTGGTGATGATCGAGCACAACCTGGACGTGATCAAACAAGCGGACTGGATCCTGGATCTCGGCCCCGAGGGCGGGGACAAGGGCGGAGCCTTGATCGCCCAGGGCACCCCGGAGGAGATCGCCAGGGTGAAGGTCTCGTATACGGGGAAATACTTGAAGGAGAGCCTGAAACAGTAATCGGCGGACGGTGGTCGGTGGACAGGGGCAGCGCGGGCTGCCGGGTATCGTCGACGGCGCGTCCGCGGCCGGCAAACGAGCTTCGTCTGTTTACTGTCCACGTAGGCTTTTTCAAAACTGAGGCTTTTTCAAAACTCAGGGAGTCTTGAAAAAGCTGCCTGGAAATCCGCGATTGGGCGCAGCGGTTGCAACGAAACCGCAAGCGATCGCAAAGCCGATTTCAAAAGCGACTGATTTTTAAAATCGGCCCCACCGTCCGCTCCTTTCGTCAACCTCGCCCAAGCCCCCGGTCTGCGGCGTCGGGGGCCGCGTCGGCGGACCGCGCTGTTGCCTGTTGCCCGCCCCCTGCTTTACACTGCACCCGTGAGCCGGCTCCGGACTGCCTGTTTTTTCATGCTCCTCGCGGCCTTCGCGGCCCGGTCGGTGCGGGCTCAGGAGGGGGCGGCCCCCCCCGAAGCGATCCCCCCGGAGCCCTGGTCCGGCGCCGAGGCGTCCCGGGCCCTGGATATCGCGGGCGCGGGATACTACGAACTGGTGGCCTGGGTCCGGGAACTCGGCCTTCCGGAAACGGGAGGCGTCGACCAGCTCCGGTCCCGTCTCTATTCCCATTACGGGATCCAAGCCCCGGCGTCCCCGGAACAAGGGGATTCCATACGGATAGAGGCGGCGGACCGGACGGAGTATTTCAAACTGGAGGCACCGGGGGAAGAGTATGTCCGGCTTTCGGGCGGGGTCGTCCTGACGTATACCGAGGGCGAATCCGGAACCACGCATCGAATTCGGGCGGATGAAATCCTGTACAACCGTACGACCAACCTCCTGTCCGCCCGGGGATCCGTGGAGTACGAGAAGAGCGGCCCGGGCGGGACCGAGACGTTCTACGGCGACTCCATAGCCGTCGACCTGGATTCCTGGGAGGGTCGCTTTCTCTCCGGCCGGAGCGTCCGCTCCACCGGGGAGGACGCCCAGGAGGGCGACCTGGTCTTCGCGGCGGACGAGATCCGCAAGCTGAAAGGCGGCGCTCTGTCCCTCCGGGACGGGCTTATCACATCCAGCCGTGCGGAGGATCCCTATTGGTCCGTGCGGGCCAGCCGCATCTGGCTTCTTTCGGAGAACGAATGGGCCGTGGCCAACGCCGTGCTCTCGGTGGGGCACGTTCCGGTTCTCTATCTCCCCTTCTTCTACTACCCGGGCCAGGAGATCGTCTTCCACCCCGCCATCGGCTACAGGGCCCGGGAAGGCAGATTCCTGCAGACCACGACCTACCTGGTGGGGGAAAAAACGGAGTCCCCGAAAGAGGACCTCAACCTCTTTAAGACCACGCGAACGGGGCCGGGGTACGAAAAGGAGCTCCGGGGCGTCTTCCTCCGGGAGACGAACCGGCGCCGCACCGAGCTCCCCCGGGACAACCTCAAGCTCCTTGCGGATATCTATTCCAATCTAGGCGCATTCCTGGGCATGGACGGAAGCTTCCAGAGTCTCGGAAGCTTCCGGGATCTGAAGGTCTCCGCCGGCCTGGGCTTCAGCCGATCCCTCTTCTCCTCGGGGGGCTATTACACGCCCTTCGATCCGGCCGGGGATTTCCGCAGCGTCTGGAACACGTCCTCCCTTTGGGGTCTCCCGGTGCCGTTCCGGTACTCCCTGAGCCTGGACACCAAGCTCTCCCTGGGTCCCTTGACGGCCTCGGTCGCCTTGCCCCTGATTTCGGACCCCTTCTTCGACCAGGATTTCAGGAACCGATCGGAGGACATGAACTGGCTAAAACTCATGTCCCAGGACAGCTCGGGAACGGCTCCGGGAGAGACGAGCTCGTATACCCAGCGCCTGACCCTGTCGGGGTCGATCCCCCTGCCCGGCCTGGCCCCCTGGGTAAGCGCCGTGACCCTGGACAGGATGGCGACGTCCCTGTACTGGAAGCCGATCCTCCGGACGGCTCCGGCGGCCCCGTCGCCCGAATACACCCTTTTTTCCGTGGATCCCCTGCGCAAATTCTTCGCCCCGGAACTGTTCACTATCGCGGATCTGGCTCTGACCCTCCGAGGGGAGCTCCTTTCCTTTTCCCGAAGCTCCTCCAGACCCGAAGCCGCGTTGCCCGGGGCGACCGGCTCGGGATCCGGCGCGGGCACGGGCCCGAAAACCGGCGACGGGGCATCCGGGGCAACCGAGCTTCCCGAGCCGGATCCTCCCTGGGCGGAGGAATCACCCGCTCCGGTCGGTTCGGAGGGAACGGCGGGCTCCGGCGGCCTCGCCGGGGGAGCCCTGAGGGGGAGTGCGGAGCCGGAGGACTGGAGCTTCCGACCGCCCCCCGCCTCCCCGGATCCCGTCACCCTCCGGGAGCCGGGCTTGTCCGGGGGGCTCTCGTATTCGATATCCCCCTCCGCCCAGTTCGAGCGTAGGTACCCCACGGCCTTCTGGCGGGAACCGGAGGATGTGGAGAACCGCGGCCTGTACGATCTATCCAGCTATCGCCTGGCCGCAACCCTGGACGCCCGCGCGGCCTGGGCTTCCGACCTGGTGAGCTCAAACCTGACCTTGGCCTGGAACTCCCAGGCTCAGATCCGATCCGCCGTCGATCCCGACCCGGCCCGCGTCTCGGTCGCCCAGAGGGAGGCCTGGGAGGTCCAGGACGCTCGGTACCGCTACGAACGCGTAACCGGGACCCTCCGGTTGAGCGCCTTCCCGCTTCGGGACGTCTGGATCCTGGCTCCCACCTCCCTGAGCTACAACCTGACCGGATACCTCTACAACACCGTCTACCGGGAGGGATCCGCGCCGGGGACCCCGGTGTACGACGTGTTCGGACCGGATTGGTCGACGGATTCCATCAAGACCCACAGCCTGGCCGCCACCTTGGGGATACGGCCCTACGGATACGAGCAGAGCCTGACCCTGACGACAAGCCTGCCGCCCCGGCTGGAATCCTACGGCCTGGACCTGAAACTTGCCCTTCCGTACGCCGCTTTCCAAGGCACGACCAAGTACTATCGGCCCGCGCTCAACGCCGCCTTCCTATGGGATATCTTGACCCTTAGGGCGACCCTGGGGCCCGACACGGGGCCGACCCTGACGAACCAGTTCGTATGGAACATCGAGAAGGGTCAGCCCTCGTCGAACACCGCCGCCCTCGTCTGGGGCGGCTTCCGGGCGGCACTGACGGCCCGAAGATCCCAAGCCTACGAGCTGTTTTTGGGATCCGGCTGGCAGCCGGTCGGGGCGGAGGAGCTCCGGCTCTCGGAGGCCACGGCATCCTATAAGGCCGAGGCCGGCCTTGGGCTGTCCCGGGACGGGTCCGTCCGGTTCAAGGGCTCCCTGGACGCCCAATTCTCCCAGAGCCTGCTCAAAGCGACAGAATCGGTCTTGGCGCTCACGTACGGGCTTACCCTGTCGGTGCCCGGCATCCTGGATGTCGAGGTGGCCGGAACCTCCCAGAACTCCTCGGTATGGCGGTACGCCCCGGAGTGGTTCGGGATGTCGGCCCTGGGCTTCGAGCCGGTGAACCCCTTCAAGGATCTGTGGGATTCGATCTCCATTTGGGACCCTGCGGCCCTCCGGAGAGCCTTGTTCAAGCTCAAGGGGCTGTCGGTGAAGGCTACGCACTATATGGAGGATTGGGACCTGGTCTTCGAGTATAAGGGCGGCCCGGAGCTCATCACCACCTCGACTCCCTACGTATACGAGTTCGTGTCATCCTTTTCCTTGTTCCTCACGTGGAAGGCCGTATCCCAGATCACCACGACCGTCGTGAAGGACAAGGAAGGCTTCCGTACGAAGTAGCGGGTCCGAAGCTTTCTTGATTTTTCAGGCTTGGAAGGATAGGATGGAGCGGAGAGGCGCTATTGGAAAGCTGCATCGGGATCGCGCTGGACGATACCAGCCTGTTGGCCGACATCTGCGGGGTCAACGATTACAACCTTAAGGTCCTGGAACGCCTTATGGGCGGCCGGGTCTTTTCCCGTGGAAACGAGATTTTTCTGGAAAGCGCGGACTCCGGGAACCGTGAGGTGTTCCGCCGCCTTCTGGATCAATTGGTCGAGTCCGTTGAGGACGGACTGCCCGCCTCCCCCGATCTTATTACGGCCCTCCACGCGACCCTTACCCCCGAAGGAGCGTCCTCCTGCTCGGACGCCTTCCGGGACGCCTGCCTCCAGATACCCGGCGGCTTCGGAAAGGTCTTTCCCCGGACTCCGAACCAGACCCTGTACGTGAAGGGCCTGGCCACCCACGACATTTCCTTCGCCGTGGGGCCCGCGGGCACGGGAAAGACGTACCTTGCCGTGGCCTGGGCCCTCCGGGAGCTGCTTTCCAAGAACCGCCGTAAACTTGTCCTGACCCGACCGGTGGTCGAGGCCGGGGAAAGCCTGGGATACCTCCCCGGAGACTTGGGGCAGAAGATCAGCCCCTACCTGCGGCCTCTGTATGACTCCATGGAAGCCCTGGTACCCTACGAGACCGTGCGGAGGCTCGAGGAGAGCCGGGCCATCGAGATCGCGCCTCTGGCCTATATGCGCGGCCGCAGCCTGAACCACTGCGTCGTCATCCTGGACGAGGCGCAGAACACCACCAAGGAGCAGATGAAGATGTTCCTGACCCGCCTGGGGGAGAGGTCCGCCGCGGTCATAACCGGGGACATCACCCAGATCGACCTTCCCCGCAAATCCGAATCCGGGCTGGTCCACGCCCTGGGCCTCCTGTCCGGCCTGGAGGGAATCTTCGTATGCCGCATGGACGGACGGGATGTGGTGCGCAACCCCCTGGTGAAGCGGATCATCCAAGCCTATGAATCCGAGTGATCCCGCCGGGGCGTCCCGGGCCGCCTGGACGGGCCTCCGGAACATCTGGAACAAAGGCCGGGAACAGCGCCTGGAAATCCTTAGCCTCGCCGGTGCCTTCCTCCTCTGCGCGGCGGCCTTCCTGGTTTTCGGCGATGCGGACTTGGCCGGGTTGGGTCGGGCGGACGAGGGCTTGGAGGCGGGCAGGGTCGCGGACAAGGATGTCATCGCGGAGCGGGATTACGTGTACACCGATGAATCCGCCACCAGGCTCCGGGTTGAGGCGGAGAAGCGGCTCGTGCCCCCTATCTTCGTCGTGGACGACCGGATCGGTTCCCAGTCCCTGGCCGCCTTCGCCGCGTTCCGGAGCGGCTTCCTGAAGCTCGCGGCCGAGGGGCTTCCACCGGAGACCTTCCGCCTGAGGTTCCAACGGGAATGGCCCGACCTGATCAGCCCGGAGGAAGCCTGGGCCCTGGCGTCCTACTCGGCGCCCGGCCAGGCGTTTTCCCATGCCGAACAGGTGCTCTCTTCCCTGTTCGAACGGGGGGTCGTGGCCCTCCCGGAGGAGAGCCCTCCCGGATTCAACCCGGACACCATAGAGATCCGCCGATGGATTAAAGGAAGGCTGGAGTACGAACAGATAGCCGTGGACCGGGTCGCGACCCTCAGGAGCGCCCTGGCCCTGGCCCGGACCGCCCTTCAAGCCAAGAACCTGCCCCGTCCTGCGTACCAGGCCGCTCTTCGGCTGACGGAGCTCTTCCTGAAGGAGAACGCCTTCTTCGACCCCGTGCTCAGCCGAAGCCGGCTGGAGGCGGCGGAGCGCTCCGTGGAACCCGTGGTACGGAGGATCGAGCGGGGAGAGCGGGTGATCCGGAAGGGCTTCATCGTGACGGAGACGGACTTGGAACGCCTCCGGGTGCTCCGGGAGTCCTCCCTCACCCCGAACTGGGGTCCGCTCTTCGGCGGAGTCGCCCTGCTCGGCTTGATCCTTTGCTTCTCGATCCTGCTGTTGTCGGCGCCGGTTTCCGGGGTTCGGCTGGATCGCAGGCACTATCTCTTCACCCTGGGGCTCGGCTGTCTGTATTTCATCCTGGCCGTGGGAATCCGCAGGCTCTTCTCCCTGGACGCCCCGGGCGCCCTGGCGGTCTTCCTGCCCACCGGGCTTTTTTCGATGCTCGCCGCCATCCTTCTAGGCACCCGGTTCGCGGTCCTGGCTACGGTCATCCTGGGATTCCTGGCCCTCCTGGGATCGGGCTTCGACGCGGTCAGCTTCGCGGCCGCCGCCTTCGGGGGTCTTTCCGCCGTTTTCGCGGTCCGGAACGCGGAACGGCGCATTGACCTGATCCGGGCGGGGGTCATCCTGGGGGTTCTGCAGGGAGCCGCAGGGCTCATGCTTTCGGGGCTCGTCTCCATGGATTTCCCGGAGGCGGCGCGGCGCTCGGCCGCGGATTTCCTGAACGGCTTCTTCTGCGGGGTCCTCACTCTCGGTTTCCTTCCCCTTCTGGAGCAGGCCCTGAACTCCCCGACCCGGTTCCGGTTGATGGAGCTCTCGGACATGAACGCCCCGATCCTGAAGCGTCTTCTGACGGTCGCTCCGGGTACCTACAGCCACTCCATCACGGTAGCCCATCTTGCCGAGAGCGCCTGCCGGGAGATCGGGGCGAACGCATTGCTGGCCCGGGTCGGCGCCTACTACCACGACATCGGAAAGATCGAGCAGCCCGAATACTTCATCGAAAACCAGGGGGGCGGGTACAACAAGCACGACAAGATGAATCCCCGCCTCTCCGCCACGGTCATCCGCAGCCACGTCAAGCTCGGGGCCGAGAGGGCCCGGGCCCTGGGCCTGCCGGATGAAGTGGTGGAGATCGTTGCCCAGCACCACGGAAACGGGATCATCACCTGGTTCT
>JAAYUR010000185.1 GCA_012517645.1 Treponema sp. | reverse complement strand
CTCCGCAAGGCTCCGGACTATCGACATTCCAAGGCTCTCCCGGTTTTTTTGCTCATTGCACGCAGGAAGCCCCGGGCCGTCATCCTCCAGTGTAATACAGCAATTCGCATCGTCCCTTTCGATCCAGATCTCCAGCCGCCCTTCGTTCCTGCCCCGGAACGCGTACTTGACGGCATTGGTGATCAGCTCGTTCAGGATGAGGCCGATATGAATGCCCGCGTTCAAGCTAACCTTGAGGGGATCGATCGACAAGGATGGGACGATGCCGCAGTCGTGGGTGTCCAGGATGGACCGGGTTAGACGAGGGACGTACCGGCCGAGATCCACGGAGGACAGGTCGTCCCCGGCATAGAGGTCCTCATGGACCAGCGCCATGGACGAGATGCGTCCGCGCGCGGTCAGCAGGGCCGGGGCGGCGGGCGATTCGGGGTTCTGCTGTCCCTGGAGGTACAGAAGGCTCTCGATGATCTGGAGGTTGTTCTTGACCCGGTGGTGGACTTCCTGAAGCAGGACGTTCTTTTCCGCCAGCGCCGATCGCAGCTGTTCCCTTTCCGCAAGGAGATCCGCCGTGCGAAGCCGTACAACTTCTTCCATCCGAGCATACATGAAGGAATTGCGCAGGATCAGGGCCAAAACCCCGGAAAGACGATCCAGACTAAAAATCAAATTGCCCAGGTTGTGTCGATCCATGATATCCAGGAGGAGCAGGGCACCCACTTGACTATCCCCGTAGCGCAGGGGCACCAGGATACTGGGACCGATCCCCGCATCCTTAAGCGCTTTCTCGCTGGAGTCACCCGAGAGTTCTTCGGGATTGGCCTCGGGATCGATGAACCGGGATGAACGGAGGACATGGGCCGCCTCCAGGAGCTTTTCAATAAAGGGGAATTCCGCGGTGCTTCGACGCCGATCCGGAACCGCGGAGATGAGCTCATGCGTAGGGGAATCGCTGAAATTTGTATACTGGAACAATAGTACGGTCTTGACTCCGACGATCTCCCGGATACGGCCCGCCAGATAGGTCGAACATTCTCCGGGGTTGTCCGCGCGGATCAAGATCTCTTCCAGGAGATCCGCAAGGAGTATGGACAACGCGCTCCTCTCGGCTTCGTTCACTTCGGATGACCCCCCCGCCCGCGGCCGAAATCTCCCTCTGTGAGGTTGAGCTCCTGGGCATCCAAGATTTTCAGGGCTTCCAGAACCGCCTTCTCCAGCAGGCCGATCCCCGCGTGCTCGATCCGGACCGGCATGCCGAAGAAATCTTCGATCTCCCGAAGGGTCGGGACCGGAACCGGCACGACTCCTGTGTCCACATAGGCCAGGGACTGCATGGAATCGGTCATGAACCCACGGGCCGCGTCGATGCTCTGGAATCCCAGCTCCGCTCCGAAAACCTCGCGCCAACGGGCCGTCCACTCGGGCATGAACAGGAAGGTTTCCCGTCTCCGCAAGTCCCGGTACCGTTCCCGCCCTAGGACGATCTCGCAGCAGTTGACTCCGGATATGCGTACTCGTCCCGGACCCAGGCTCAACTCCCGCATCCCGGGGGAGCAGTCCCCGAACACCAGGATCGCGGGGACGCCGGGAGCGGAATCGAGGAGCCCGTGCAGACCGGACTCCAGGTCCCGCGGCCGCATATGGAGAATCGAATCGAGGTTCACGATATCCAGGCGCGCGAGCAGGGCGGTCGGTAGGGCCCGGAGCTCTTCCCGGAGGATCCCGCAGGCGAGGACCCGGACACGGGAGCCCCGGATGCCCGGAGGGGTCATGCTCCGCGCCCCTGCAGGATGTCGCGGACGAGGGTCAGGCGG
>JAAYUR010000435.1 GCA_012517645.1 Treponema sp. | reverse complement strand
GCCAGCGGGAGAATTCGCGGGTCTCCTCGTCGAAGACCGGAAGGGAGACGTGGCCCCCCTCGGACGGGAAGGCCGCGGTCCGGTCGCCCACGCGCACGATATACCCCACCCCCAGGCCCGTGCCCGCGCCGAGGACGGCCTTGACTCCCCCGGGAAGGGGCTCGGGGGGAGGGGCGTCTCGCCCGGACAGGGGTCGAAGCTGGGTCTCGTCCGCTGGATCCAGGAGGAGGACTCCGTAGGATACGGCTGTGAAGTCGTTGATCAGGAAGGTCCGGAGCCCGAATTCCCGGGATATCGCCTGGGCGTCGATGTCCCAGGGGGCGTTGGTCAGGCGGATCCTGCTGCCCTCCACGGGTCCGGCGCCGGATACGCAGGCGAGGTCCGGCCGGAAGCCCGGTACCCGGGCCCGGGCCTCCTCCAGGAAGCGGCCCAGGGGGCCCAGGAAGGAGGTCTCGCTCTTCGTGGAATAATGCCCCTCGATCAGGGTGGAGAAGGTACCGCCCTTCTTTCCGATCAGGGCCAGGTTCGTGTTGGTGCCGCCCACGTCCCCGGCCAGGACGACCAGGTCGTAGCTCACGCGCGAGGTGCTCATGGGTACATCATATACGGGGAAGCGTTCCTGTCAAACCGGGCCGACCCGATGCGGTCCCGCCGGGAGCCGGGGGCGGGGAAAAAGGACGCGGCCGCCCGGTAAGGGCGGCCGCGGGTCGACGGGCCGTACTATGCCCGTGTCGAACAGCGTCAGAGCTGGATCCGAGCCATCACCTGGGCGCCCAGGGCCTGGGTGGCCGGGACGTAGGAGGCCATGAGGTCCAGTTTGAAGATCAGGATGTTGATGCTGGTGCCGCCGTAGATGCGGATCGTCGGGGCGGTGGATTCCGCGGAGACCAGGAAGCCCTGGTCTGTTATCTCGATACCTGTGGCGTTTTCGAGTAACGTAATAATTTCTTCATCCGTCCCCGTTCCTGGATCATTATCGGATACTGACGTTGTTGCAGACATTCCTCCAGTAACAGATGTATTTCCTATAGTAATACCTGCGCCTGCGTAAGGAGTGAAAATGAGCAAATTCTTTGAAACCTGTAGCGTGAAGTCAAATGTATTTGCTTCCCAATCAAGAGTTAGCTCTGGATCAGAAACCGTTACGGTATAGGTATAAGGTCCTGCAGTATAATCATAATCCGTAGGTCCTGCACCAAGTCCTGTCAGTATCGAACCTCTCAGATAATTCCAGCTCGCTCCGATGGATACGGCGGGGATCACCAGCCGGTCTTTGAGCAGGGCGTACCGGAGATTCACGCCCAGGGTCTCATAGGTAGCCTCGATTCCCTGCCCCGACAATACTCCGGACGCGGAGTCCGGAATGAGGCCGCCCTTGACCCCCACGTCCATGTTCAGGAAGGGAAGCCCGATCTTGAAGGAGAGGGCCGCGGCGGGGATGGGGATGCCGAGGTTCGCGAGCTCTGACGGAAGGGTTTCTCCCGCAGCCGTGAAGAGGGGCTCCGCGGAATCCGCGGGCACGAAGTTGGCGCCCACGGCCAGTCCGGCGCCGAAGCGGGGGAAGCCCCCTACGTAGGCCTGGGACCAGACGTTCCCCACCGTGG
>JAAYUR010000015.1 GCA_012517645.1 Treponema sp. | reverse complement strand
GAGGCAGGGAAAGGTAGGTCGATATGCACATCGTACTGGCCGGCGATTCCATCTTCGACAACGGCGTCTACGTGCCCGACGGCCCGGCCCTTATCGACGTCCTCCGGGGCGCCCTGGGCAATTCCGGGAAAGCGACCCTCCTGGCCGTGGACGGCAGTGTCACCCTGATGGTTCCCGGACAGCTCCGGGACATCCCGAAGGACGCGGACCGCCTGTTCATCTCCTGCGGTGGCAACGACGCCCTGGCCTGCCGTTTCGTGATCGACGCACCCGCATCGGGGGCGCCGGCGGACAGGCGGGACGAACCGAGCGATGCCATCCCGCTGGAAACCCTGCCCCTGGCGGCCCCCGGCGCCGCGTTCCTGCGGAACGTCCTGGGCTTCGGCAGGGCCCGGGATGCCCTGCGTTCCCGGCTTGAAGCCGTCGCCGCGGACCCGGACGTCCTGGCCCGGGTCGCGGCCCTGCAGGTCGAGTTCCGGTCCCTGTACCGGGGGGTTTTAGACGCCGCGGCCCGGACAGGCCTTCCGACCTGCGTCTGCACGATCTACGACAAGATCCCCGGCCTGTCTCCCCGGCACCGGGCGGCCCTGGCGGCGTTCAACGACGTGATCCTCTCGGAGGCTTCCGCCTGGGGCCTCCAGGTGATCGACCTACGGAACGTCTGTACGGAGCCCGGAGACTACGCGGAATCCTCCCCCATCGAGCCGTCCCTGGCGGGCAGCCGGAAGATCGTGGAGCGCATCCTGCGGGCCGCACGGGACCCGGCACTCCCGGGAGGTCCCTGCAGGGTCTACGCGTGAGGAACCCCGGGCTTCCGGTCCCGGTCTTCTACGACCCCCGGCAGAGCGCGGCGCGCAACGAGAGCCTCTCGCCCTCGGCCCAGAAGCCCGCCCGGGTCGTGGAGGATTGGAAGGCCACCGGATTCCCGCTGGAGTTCCGCGGCTTCCAGCCGCTTGCCCCCGGGGAGATCGCCCGGGCCCACGACCCGGACTACGTCCGGGGAGTCCTGGCCTGCGAGATCTCCAACGGCTTCGGCAACACCTTCCCGGAGGTGGCGGCCGCCCTGCCTTGGACCACGGGGTCGATGTACGCCGCCGCGGCCTGGGCGGCCGAACGGGGCGGGTTCGCAGCCTCCCCCACCTCGGGGTTCCACCACGCCTGCTGGGATCGGGGCATGGGCTTCTGCACCTTCAACGGCCTGGCCATAGCGGCTGTGCTCCTCCGGGAACGAGGTTTGGCCCGGAGGGTCGGGATCCTAGACCTGGACATGCACTACGGCAACGGGACCGCGGAGATCCTGGACCGCCTGGGCCTGTCGGGAGAGGTCCTCCACTATACCTTCGGGGGAGACCCGAAAACCGCGGATCGGGAGGGCTTCGACGGTGAGCTCTGGCTGGCCCTTCTGGATGGAATCGTACGAGGGTTCGCGGACTGCGAGGTCCTCCTGTACCAGGCCGGGGCGGATCCCCACAAGGACGACCCCCTGGGCGGCCTATTGACCACGGGCCAGCTCCGGGAGCGGGACCGCGTCGTCTTCCGGACTTGCGCAGAACTGGGCCTTCCCGCGGCCTGGAACCTGGCGGGGGGCTACCGGAAGCCCTTCGAGGGTGTCCTGGAAATCCACCGGAACACGATGGCCGAATGCGTCGCGGCCCAGGGGGATCGAACCTGGGCCGCGGCCGCCGAACTTGATTAAAAAGCGTCGCTTCCCGAACTCGCCGTATCCGTTCCCGCCGCTTCGTCCCATTCTTACATCGCCGTGCTTCCCGGCCGGGGCGGCTTGTCGCGTCCGCCCCGGCCGCCTTCTTCAGCCCTCCCCGCCCCGGGAAGCCCCGCCCCGGAGGTAGCCCCCCAGGGTCTCCAGCAGGGGCTCCAGGGCCCCGACCAAGCGGGAGTCCTCGCCGTAAACCGAAAGCCGTGCACCGGCCAGGACCTTGGAAGCCGCCTCCGCCAGCTGGGGCCTTTGCTCCACCGGCAGCATCTGGAGCCGGAGCTCGTGGGAGGCCCTGCGGGGCAGGAACTCCCGCTCCACGTCGGCTTCGGCCTTCTTCCGTTCCAGCTCCGCCTCCTCCAGGGCCGCAGCCAGCTCCTCCAGACGGAGCTCGTGGCGCCGCTTTCGCACCGGGGCTTCCGCCTCCAGGGTTTCCAGGTCCGCGGCCTTCTTCAGGGCCAGCTTCTGGCTCTCAACCTCCCGGGCGGTACGCTCCGCCTCCAGGGACTCCAGGGCCTTCCGCTTCTCCAGCTCCGTGGCCCGGTGCAGTCGCTCCTCCTCGATCACCGCCTCCCGGCGCTCGGTCTCGATCGCCTCCTCCTGGACCTTCCGGGCCGAGACGATCCGGGCCAGCTTGACCTCCTCCTCCGCCAGGAGGGCGGCCCGCTCGCTCCGGGCCTGGATCTGTCCCCGGGTTTCCGCGTCCAGCCGGGACCGGAGCTCGGCGTCCACGATGTAGACCTGGGCCACCTGCACCACCTCGACCGCGATGCCCCAGCCCTCCTCCGGCTGTCCCACCAGGCGCTCCAGGGCGCCCCGGACCGCCCCGGTCAAGGTGGTCTTCCGCTGTTCGATGCACTCTCCCAGGGTCATCCGGGACACCAGGTCCCGGAGCTCCGCCAGGCAGCACTGCTTGACCAGGGAGTCGACGGTCGAAAGGCCGTCGTCGGTGGAGAAGTCGAAGAGCGCCGCCGCGCGTTCAGGCCGGACAACCCGGTAGACCGCCTGACCCTTGAAGCGCAGGGGAATGCCGTCCCGGGTCTCCTGGGTCATCTCGAAGGAAGTGTCGAGCTGGACCCCCGGCACCTTGACCCAGTCCGTCCCGGG
>JAAYUR010000320.1 GCA_012517645.1 Treponema sp. | reverse complement strand
TTCGGAGCTTGCTCCTTCGGTACGGGACGGGAACTACGGTTCCAGCGGGGTCCCCCGACCGAAGCTGTTCCCCGATGCGATCCGCGAAGAACTCCGCCAAGGGCCGGATTCCGCGGATTTTGTAGGAAACAATAAGGTCCTGGACCGCGCCGGCGTACGCCCAAAGTGGATAGGCGGAATCGAAATCGAAGCGCCGATCCCGGCAACGCATGCACAGGACCTGCTCGGAAATCAGGGGCTTGCCGCAGACCGAGCAGCGTGGTCCGGGCACCCGGGGCAGGTTCGACTCGCAGTCCCGGCAGAGTGGGTACCTTCGAGCGGCGTCGTCCAGCAGGTCCCGACCGCAGAGAACGCAGGCTCTGGGAAAGAGGATCTCCAGACAGCCGCGGATCATGGTCCATACGCGTTCCATGCCCGAATACCGCCCGGCAAGGCATCGGACGCTTGCGCCGTTAGAGCAATTTCTTGAGCTTGGCCAATCGGGTCAGGGCTTCCAGAGGGGTGATCCGGTCAGGGTCCAGGGACCGAAGCTCCTCCAGCACCAGCTCTTCGTTGGAAAATAGGGCGGCCTGGGCGGGCGGGCGCGGAGAGGCGACGGCGGCGGGAAGGTCCCGCTCCTTTCGGGCCAGGTTTTCACGGACCTGCCGGGCCCGGGCCAGGACCGCGGGCGGGATGCCCGCCAAACCCGCGACATGAAGGCCGTAGGAGCCTGCGGCCGGGCCTTCAACCACCCTCTTCAGGAACACCACCTCTCCGGCGGTCTCCTGCACGGAAAGGGAGCGGTTGACCATCTTCGGGTGATCCAGCGCCGTCAACTCATGGTAATGGGTCGCGAACAGGGTCCTGCATCCAAGAGCGTCCAGGAGATACTCCGCCGCCGCCCAGGCGATAGCCAGTCCGTCCAAGGTTCCCGTGCCCCGTCCGACCTCGTCCATGATGACCAGGCTGCGGGGGCCCGCGTTGTTCAGGATATAGGCGGTCTCATGCATCTCCACCAGGAAGGTGCTCTCTCCGCGGGCCAGGTTGTCCTGGGCTCCCACCCTGCAGAAGATCCTGTCCACGACTCCGATTCTGGCTTCCCCGGCCGGCACGAAGGATCCCGCCTGGGCCATCAGTACGATCAGGGCGGTCTGTCGCAGGTAGGTGGATTTCCCCGCCATGTTGTGACCGGTGATCAGGGCGAAGGAAACGCCCCCGGAGTCCAGGCGGGTGTCGTTCGGCACGAAATCCCCTCCCGCCATGTGGGCTTCCACCACAGGATGCCGCCCCTCGGAGATTCTCAAGACTCCGGAGTCGTCCACCTCGGGACGAGTGTATCCCCGAGCCGTTGCGGTATACGCGAAGGATGCCAGGCAGTCCACCCGCGCGCAGGCCCGGGCCGCCTCCAAGAGTCTCGGAACCGATCCCCGCACGGCGGCACGCACTTCCAGGAAGCGCTCCCGCTCCAATTCGACGATCTTTTCCTGGGCCCCGTTGATGCGGGATTCCAGGTCCGCGAGCCTGTCCGTCGTGTAGCGCTCTCCGGTGGACAGGGACTGTCGACGGATGAAGTGCCCGGGGACCTGGGAGAGGGCGCCCTTGGTCACCTCCAGGTAATACCCGAGGATCCGGTTGTACCGGATCCGGAGGTTCTGGATGCCCGTGGCGGCTCTCTCCTCCTCCAGGTAGGATTCCAGTACGGATCGGGAGGAATCCCTCAGGTCCCGCAGGGAATCCAGTTCCGCGTCGAACCCGGGCCGGATGAGGTTTCCCTCGGTGAGCAGGACCGAGGGTTCGTCCTGGATCGCCCGACCGATCAGATCGGACACGGATCGGAGCTCCTCTTCGACCTCAGGGCCCAGGCGGAAATCCAGCTCCGGGATCGTCCTCGCTTCGGGTCCGAGCAGAAGGGAGGCCTCCCGGATCGTGTCCAGGGAGACTTTGACGCCCAGCAGGTCCTTGGCGTGAGCCTTTTCCATGGCCACCCGGGAGGCCAGCCGTTCCAGGTCGAGACAGTTCCCCAGGCAAGCGCGCAGTTTTTCCAGGGTTCGCTGGTTTCGATACAAGCATTCGACGGCGTCCAGCCGGGCCCGGATCGCCTCG
>JAAYUR010000514.1 GCA_012517645.1 Treponema sp. | reverse complement strand
CTGTCCGTCTCCGGAAACCGCTGCGTCCGGGGAGCCCGCTACGCGGAGGAGGAGCTCCTGGCCCCCAAGCGGGTAGTCACCGCCACCTGCCGCGCCTTCCCCGCGGATCGATGCCGGGTGCCCGTGCGCACCGCCTCGCCCTTTCCCAAGGACCGGGTGGAGGACCTGATCCGCGTCCTCTATTCCCTGGAGGTCCGGCTTCCGGTGAGGCGCGGAGACGTGGTGGTACCCGACGCCCTGGGCACGGGGATACCCGTGATCGCCACCCGGACCCTGGACTGAGTCCGAAGCCTGACGAGGGAGGAGCCTCCGGGGGCCGAGGCACCGGACGAACCCGCGATCCGCAACCGAAGACGGGCTTTCGAGTCCAACTAAGTGCGGATCCACGCCGAAGGCCAGGACCCCGCGCGGCCCGCGATATTCCGGAACCGAGGTGCAACCGTGACCAACCTTCCCGCGGCTTCTCAGATCATCGTCTCCGTCATCCCGATCGTAGGCATCGTGGCGGGCGCCGTCGTGATCTTCTTTTACATCCTGTGGAATCACAAGGAAAAGACACTGCTGATCGAGCGCGGCGAGTACCGGCGCCCCGTCTTCGACCTGGACACCTTCTGTCTCCTGACGGGGCTCCTCCTGGCCGGGGTAGGTACGGCGTTGACCGCCGTCCTGGCCCTGATGAACGGGCTGGGGTACGAGATCCTGGGCGGGGCCATCCCCCTGGCGGTGGGAGCCTCCTTCCTGGCCTTCTACGGCTTCCGGGCCGCCCGTGGAAGGAGATGACGGAGGCTCCGGCCGTTCCGGACGAGGTTCTGGTGGCCCAGGTCTTGGACGGTCGAACAGCCGCCTTCGGGGAGCTCGCTCGGAGGCACCAGCGCCGGGTCCTGCGCATCGGGTACGGGTTCTTCCGGAACGCCGAGGACGCGGCGGACTTCGCACAGGACGTGATGATCAAGGCCTACACGGCCCTGGCCACCTTCCGGGGAGCCGCCAAGTTCTCCACCTGGCTTACCCGGATCGCCTACAACACGGCCATCAACGAAGCCCGGCGGAAACCCCGGTACGATCCCCTGGAGGTCGACCCCGTGGATTCCCGGGAGCTGGCCCCGGAGGACCTTCACATCCGGGAGGAGACCAAGGCGGCCCTCCGGAAGGCCATGGGAGGCCTGCCCCCGAAGTACGCGGTCTGCCTGGACATGTACTTCTACCTGGGCATGAAGTACGGGGAGATCCGTGAGGCCACCGGATTCCCGGTGAACACGATCAAATCGCACGTCTTCCGGGCTAAGCGGGAGCTGCGGGCGGCGCTGGGCGCCGCGGAGGTGGACGTATGAAGTGCGAAGTCTTCGAGGAACGGTACGACCGCGCGGAGGAGGGGGCCAAGCTCTCTCCGGACCTGGCCCTGCACCTGGCCCGCTGTCCCCGTTGCTCCGCCCGGGTGGAGCTCCGCCGCCGCGCCCTGGAGCTCTACCGCCTTCCCGGGCCGGAGCCGGATATAGCCTCCCGGGTCCTGGCAGCCCTTCCCTTCCTTCCCAAGCCGCGAAGGACGGTTTCCCTGCGGGACTGGATCCTGAGCGGCCTGAT
>JAAYUR010000200.1 GCA_012517645.1 Treponema sp. | reverse complement strand
TCCTGTCCATCGGATACTTCGGCCTGGTGCTTGCCCACTTCGGGGTCTTCAACGTGATAGGCTACATCTTCCTTCCCTTCACCTGGCTGGCAAGCCTGATCTTCCCCTCCCTGGGCAGTCCCATGGTCCTGGCGGGATCCTTGGCATCCTCCCTGGCGGAGATGTTCATCCCCGTGGGCGTGATCGCCGGAGGATCCGCCCTGGTAAAGGCCGTGGTGGCCATCGTCTGCGTATCGGAGATCATCTTTTTCTCCGCGTCCATCCCCTGCATACTGTCCACTAAGATACCCTTGTCGATCGGGGACCTCTTAGTCGTGTGGTTCGAGCGGGTGGTTCTTTCCCTCTTCCTGGCGCTGCCCTTCGCCCTGCTCCTGGTCGGGGGTTGACGACCGGCTCGGCTTCCTTGTAAATAGCGAAAGGCCCGGCCGAGCGCCGGGTCTTTCCTTTTTTGAACCTTGCGTACAGGCCGTCCTACCGGCCCTTTCAGATCCGGCTCAATCCACCCCCGCCATCGAGTTCACCCAGGCGAAGAGGAGCACCGCCGCCAAGTGGGCCGTGCCGTCGTCCCCCTCGTACCGGGGGGATATTTCGGCGATGTCCAGCCCAGCCGCCCGGCCGCCTCGGGCCAGGTGTCGAAGTCCCTCCAACACCACGCTCGGCTCCAGACCGAAGGGCTGGGGGGCGGAGACCGCGGGGGCGTGGGCCGCGGAAAGGACATCCGTACAGAGGGAAACTTGCAGGGGCCGGGCGGCCGGGCGCAGGGCTCGCAGGAAGGCAAGGACCGCCTCGGGACTCCCCGCCTCCCGGGCCGGCAGGTACCGTACCCCCAGCCGATCCGCCTCCCGGAAGAGGCTCGGGGTGTTCGCGGAGCGTTGGATCCCGATCACGTCGTACTCGAAGGCATCGCCCCGTTCCGCGGCCTCCCGGGCCAAGATTCGGAACATGTTCCCCGAGTGAAGGGGTGTTTCGTCGGGTCCTTCTGGCCGCAGGTCGAAGTGGGCGTCGAAGCTGACGATCCCCGGGCTCGGGAGGGAACGGGCCGACAGCCCCCGGGCCAGCCCCCGGTGGTGGCCGTAGGCCACCTCATGCCCGCCCCCGAGCACGACAGGGAAGCCCCCGGAGGCGACGACGGCCCCCACCAGGCGCTCGAGCCCCTCCATGAGCCCCTCGAGATCCCCGTCCCGGGGCACCAGGTCCCCGGCGTCGACCAGCTCAAGGGTATCCCCGAAGCGCACGGGAAGGTTGGCCATCGCTTTTCGCAGGCTCCCCGGCCCCCGGGCTGCTCCGGGGCGGCCCTTGTTTCGGGAAACCCCGATGTCCGTGGCGCAGCCGATGAACCAGACCGACCGGGCACCCGATCCGGCGCTGACGGGAGTACCGTCCCAGGGCCGGACGACCTGGTGCCACCGCAGGGCGGCGGGATCCTCCGGATCGTCCACCCGGCCGCCCCAGGGTGCCGGAGGCCGCCAAACCCAGCGGCCGTCCGGGGAACCGGTCCATCGAGTCCCCGCTTCGTCTCCGGTTCGTTCCATGCTTATTCGGTCTTTTCGACCGCTTTCCGGATCAACTCGTCGTCCGCCACGTACGGCAGGGTCACGTGCCCGTACTCGCCGTAGACCCCGTTGTACTCCTCGCAGGTCGAGACCGCGTGCTCGTTCCGGGCCCAGGCGCGGCGGGCGACCCCGCCCATGACGTCCCAGGGCATGGCCATCCGAATGATCCGGTCCACCCGCTCGGAACCGTCCAGCACGAGGCCGAAGCCCCCGTTGATAGCCTTCCCGATGCCGACCCCTCCCCCGTTGTGCAGGGCCACCAGGCTCATGCCCCGGGCGGCGTTTCCGCCCCAGATCTGGGTGGCCATGTCCGCCATGACGTTGGAGCCGTCCTTGATGTTGGAGGTTTCCCGGAAGGGGCTGTCGGTTCCCCCGCAGTCGTGGTGGTCCCTACCGAGCATGACGGGGCCGATCTCGCCCTTCCGGACCATCTCGTTGAACCGAAGGGCTATCTTTGTCCGGCCCATGGCGTCCTGGTATAGGATCCGGGCCTGGGTCCCGACGACCAGGCGGTTCTTCTCGGCGTCCCGGATCCAGACCCAGTTGTCCCGGTCCTGGCCCCGGCGGTTCGGGTCGATGCAGTCCATGGCCGCCCGGTCGGTCTTCCGCAGGTCCTCGGGCTTGCCGGACAGGCAGACCCACCGGAAGGGGCCGTACCCGTAGTCGAAGAGCTCGGGCCCCAGGATGTCCTCCACGTAGCTGGGGAAGATGAAGCCGTCCTTCTCGTCGATGCCGTTCCGGGATACCTCCTTCACTCCCGCGTCCCAGACAGCCTTGAGGAAGGAGTTCCCGTAATCGAAGAAGTAGGTTCCCCGGGAGGACAAGGTCCGGATCGCCTCGAAGTGCCGCCGGAGGGATTCATCCACCAGGGACCGGAACCGGGCCGGATCCTCCCGGAGCATCCGGGTGCGCTCCGGGAATGTGAGCCCCGCGGGGCAGTAGCCTCACTCGTAGGCGGCGTGGCAGGAGGTCTGGTCGGACAATAGATCGATCCGGATGTTCTTCGCGATGGCCCATTCCAGGAGATCCACTACGTTTCCCAGGAAGGCGACGGCGATGGGCCTGCCCGCCGCCCGGGCTTCCTCGGCCCGGCGGACCGCCGCCTCCGGGGTCTCCTCGACGGCGTCAACCCAGCCCTGGGAGAGCCGGGTCTCCACGCGGCTGGGGTCCACCTCGGCGATCACGCAAGCCGCGCCCGCTATGACAGCCGCCTTGCCCTGGGCCCCGGACATTCCGCCCAGGCCGCTGGAGACGAAGAGCCTGCCGGTCAAATCCTTGTCCGCCGGGATGCCCAGCTTGAGGCGTCCCGCGTTCAGCAGGGTGTTGAAGGTGCCGTGGACGATCCCCTGGGGGCCGATGTACATCCAGCCTCCGGCCGTCATCTGGCCGTAGTTGGCCACCCCCAGGGCCGCGGCCACGGCAAAATCCTTGGAATTGTCGAACATACCGACCATGAGTCCGTTGGTGATCATGACCCGGGGCGCCAGGGGGTGACTCTTGAAGAGTCCCAAGGGGTGCCCCGACTCGACCACTAGGGTGGAGTTCTCGTCCAGAACCTCCAGGAACTTCTTGATCAGGCGGTACTGCATCCAGTTCTGGCAGACCTGCCCTGTCTCCCCGTAGGTGACCAGTTCGTAGGGGTAGAGGGCCACGTCGAAGTCCAGGTTGTTGTCGATCATGACCTGGAAGGCCTTCCCCTCGACGCAGCGGCCCTCGTACGCGTCGAT
>JAAYUR010000096.1 GCA_012517645.1 Treponema sp. | reverse complement strand
TTCTTGGAATACTGTATACTATTTCATCATGAGAAACATGTTTAATCGTGGACCTGCGCCTCGAGGCGCCGATGGAAGGGATCCGTCATGAACCGGGATGCCGAGCTGGTGCCGGGCTTCTACTCCGAGACCGACGACACCCTTGATCTGGTCCTCGAGCCCATGGAAGGGGTCGAGCGGGGAGTCGTCATCCGGATGTCCGGCTACCTGGACGGATTCAACGTGGGGTTCTTCTCCAAGCGGGTGGAGAAGGTCATCGACAAGGGATACCTCTTTCTTTCGTTCGACCTTTCCGAGGTCAACTATATCTCCTCCCGGGGAATCGGTGCCTTCACCTCCTTCCTGAAGGCCCTGAAAAGCCGAGGTGGGACCATACACCTGCACGGGGTCCGCCCGAAGGTCCTGGAGGTCTTCCGGATCCTGGGGTTCCTGGATTACTTCAATATCGGGAAATCCCCGGAGGAAGCCGCCCGAGGGTTCCGGAGCGGAGGGGCGGGGGAATTCCCCCTACGGGTGCTCTGTCCGGTCTGCGGAAAGGCACTTCGGGTACCCGGAGCGGGACGCGGCCGTTGCCCCGGGTGCAAGTGCCCGCTGTCCATAGACCGATCCGGGGTCGTGGCCCGGATTTAGGAACCGCCGGGAACGCGTGCCTTTCGCCTCGAATCCGGCGAGGGCCGGAATCGATGTAGCCGTCCCTTCATTCCCGGCGCGTCGTTCCGGGTCTCTACTCTTTCGTCTCCCGGATGTCCACAACCTCGATCCCGGCCTTGGAAAAGGCGGCGGAAACGGCTTGCTTGGTCAGGTCCTGGACCTTGAGGGTCATGTGCCAGAAGTCGCCGGGAACGCCTTTTGCCTCGGTGACGCCGAGCCCTACGATGTCTCCCCCCGCGGCGGAGATGACCCCGGACACCTTGGCGAAGGTGCCTTTGGCGCCGGGAATCTGGACCGTGACCCGAACCCCGGATCTCCGACCTCCCAGGAGCTCCAGCAGGGCGCGGAAGAGATCCGTCTCGGTCACGATTCCCGTCAGCTTCGTCCCCTTCATGACCGGCAGGCCGCCGATCTTTTTGTCCGCCATGATCCGCGCGGCTTCCTCTACGGGCAGGTCTTCGGCTATAGTGATGACCTTCTTGGTCATTACGTGGGCCACGGTGATCTTGGCGATGAGGGAGTTGATCTCGAACACGCTCAGGGAGGTGGCCGGCGAGGGGGACGCGTAGAGCAGGTCCTGGTCGGAGACGATGCCCACCAGTTTGCCGGATTTGTCGAGCACGGGCAGCCGCCGGACTTTTTTCTCCCGCATAAAGGCCAGGGCGTCGGGTACGGACGTTTCCGGGGATGTGGTCAGGGGGTTCTTGGTCATGAGTTCCTGGACGAGCATGGAAGCCTCCTTATTATGATGAACGGATACATCTGGCGGTCGCCGGAGGAATACCCCCCCGCGGCTGCTCTTGTCGCTTGAATCGAGTATAAGATACTGAAAGGTCGATATGAAGGCTAATCGGAACCCCCTGTTTCTCAGGACGACGCTTCTCTTCCTGGCTGCCTTGGTCCTCCCCGGGGCCGCGTACGCCCAGGGCGCCCCGGCGACCCTCGAATACTACGGCGAGATCGGGTGCTCCCACTGCGACACCTTCGAGGGGACGACGCTTCCCGACGCCGCATCTCGAGCGGGAGCGACGGTCGAATTGGTAAAGGTGGACATCCTCTCCGCCTCGGGGTACGAACGGTGCCGGGCGAGGCTGGCGGAGTTCGGCCAGGAGTTCCGGATCTTTCCCGTCCTGGTGATCGGGAACAACGCCTACCAAGGGAACTCCGCGATCGAGGAGAACCTAACCCTCGAGCTGGAATACTTCGCTCGCACGGGGAGCTACCGCCCCCGGATCGCACGGACCGAAACCGCCCGAGGGGAGCCGGGTATGCGCCCGGGTGTCCTGCCCGTCCTCCTGGCGGGCCTGGTGGACGGGATCAATCCCTGCGCCTTCGCGACGCTCTTGTTCTTTCTCTCCTTCCTGAGCCTGGGCGGAGCCGGCCGCGGCCGGATAGCCGGGATCGGCCTGCTCTTCGCGGCGGGCGTATTTTCCGCGTACCTTCTTCTGGGTCTAGGACTGTTCAACCTGCTCCGTTCGGGGATCCGGATTGCGGGGTTCCGACTGGCCTTGAGGATCGTGGTGACGGCCCTTACCGCGGCGTTCTGTCTTCTAAGTCTTCGGGATATAGTCCTGCTCCGCCGGGGAAAACCTTCGGACATGGAGTGGGGGCTCCCCGCAGGATTCCGGCGCGGTATCCACCAGGCCGTCCGCAGAGGGACGCGGAGCGCGGTTCTGCCGGTCGGCGTCTTCGCGACCGGGCTCGTCGTGGCGGTCCTGGAGCTGGCTTGCACTGGGCAGGTGTACTTTCCGACCCTCTCCTACATGGTCCAGACTTCTTCCGGCCGGCTCGGCCTCGGAAGTCTGTTATTGTACAACCTCGCATTCATACTGCCCCTATTGGGAGTGCTGGCCCTGATCCTGCTGGGGGTGCGGCAGGAGAGAATCCGCGCTTTCTTCGAACGGCGGGTCGCCCTGGCAAAGGCCCTGCTGGCGTTGACGTTCGCGGGTCTCGCGGTACTCGTTTGGATCCATTGAACGGATGCGGCGGTTTCCCTTGACAGACCCTATCCCCGGGACTAGCCTGAACGTGGGGAACCCCTTCGTTCGGCCCGGAGTCCACGAACCGGTCGGCGCGATGGATCGGCCCCCGATCTCGTGGAAGGATAGAAAAACCTATGGAACAGGGCGTCGAAGTACAGTCCATCCTGAAATCCCTGGAACCGGAGGACGCCGTTTCGGAGGCCCGCCCGGACGATTCGATCTTTACCCAGCTGTTGGAGCGGATCGTTCAGGGTTACTCCCTGAGCATCGAGTCCGGCGCGGAGGAATCGGACAGCCTCGAGATCCTGCTGGACGGGGTCTCGGATTCGGTGTTGATCGTCTCCCCTTCCGGATCCATCCTGAACGCGAACCAATCCTTCTATCGCACCTTCGGGTACGAGCGGGAGACCTTGATCGGCTCCGAGGTCTTCGCCCTGCTTCCTCCCAGCCATCAGGATATCTTCCGGCAGAAGTTCGCGGACTTCGGCCGACGGGAGGGGCAAAGGCATTCCGCGTCCTCCGACGACATACTCGCGTTCCGCGGCGTGCGCAGGGACGGTACCATCCTAACCCTGGACTGCCTTCTGTCCGGGGTGCAGTGCAGGGGGAAGCCCGCGGTCCTCATGCTGATCCGGGACCTCTCCTTCGATCACGCCCTCTTCGAACAGCTCAAGGAGACGAAGGACCACTACGTCGCCCTCTCGGAAACCATCACCGAGGCCATCTTTCGGCTCGACGAGGATTTTACGATCATCTTCGCCAACTCGGGGGTCAAGAACACGTTCGGGTTCGAGCGCGGGGAGGTCGTGGGCAAGCCCTTCGGGATTCTTTTCCCGCCCGAGGTCTTTTCCCAGCACGAGGCGGAGTTCAAGAAGTATTTCTTCGTGGACGACGCGGATCGACTCGCCCTGGGGCTGAAGCGGACCCTTGAGGTCCTGGGGGCGACGAAGAACCGGGGGGTGGCGCCCATGGAGATGTCCTTCGGGAACTCCAAGGATTATAAAGGCCGGACCCTGACCTGCGTGATCCGGGACATCACCCAGCGCAAGACCCTGGAACGAAAACTCCGCCACCTGGCGTATCATGACAAGCTCACGGGTCTGGGAAACCGGGACCTCTTCAACGAAGACATAAAGTCCCTTCTGGGACGGGCCCGGGACGATCCCGGGTGGAGAGGGGCCGTCCTCTTCCTGGACCTGGACGGGTTCAAGCGGGTCAACGATACCCTGGGGCATTCCGCGGGGGACGAGCTCTTGATCGAGACGGGCCGCAGACTCCGGGTCTGTCTCCGGGACCGGGATTCCGCCTACCGGTTCGGGGGCGACGAGTTCGTCGTGGTTCTTGGGGGGATCAAGGAGACCCAGGACGCCTCCCTCGTGGCCGAGCGCATCCTTTCCACCGTGGGTATTCCGTACATCCTGCGATCCAAGGGCAAGAACGCCGGAAGCAAGGTGAACGTCGGCGTTTCCATCGGCGTCGCCGTGATCCCAGAGTACGGAAGCTCCCTGGAGGAGGCGACCCGCAACGCGGATATCGCGATGTACTGTTCCAAGGAAGCCGGGAAAAACCGGTATACCCTGTACGACCCGATCATCACAGCCAAGGCGACCGAGCACTGGAAGACGGAGCAGGAGCTTGCCGCAGCCATGACCTCCGGGGGCCTGAGCCTGGCCTACCAGCCTATCGTGGGACCCGACGGCCGCGTACGGGGGATGGAAGCCCTGCTCCGGTGGCGCAGGACCGACGGGCGGATGGTCCCCCCCTCGGAGTTTATCCCCCTGGCGGAGGCGAACGGAACCGTCATCGCCCTGGGGGAGTGGGCCCTTCGCAAGGCGTGCTACGACACCCGGAAACTCCATGCCCGGGGCTATTCGGACGTCTTCGTGTCCGTAAACCTTTCGGGCCGCCACTTCGACCAGGCGAACCTGGTGCCGACCCTCGCGGACATCGTCCGAAGGTCCGGACTGCCGCCCGGATCCCTGTGCATCGAAGTCACCGAGACCGCGGTCATGAAGAACACCCAGGACGCCATCGAGCGGATCAAGGAGATCAAGAGGCTTCTGCCGGGAATCCGGTTCATGATCGACGACTTCGGCACGGGGTATTCCTCCCTGGCCTACCTGTCCCGCCTGCCCGTGGACGCCCTCAAGATCGACATCTCCTTCGTGACCCAACTAGCGGAGCCCCAGAACCAGAAGATCGTGAACGCCATTCTCAACCTGGCTCGGAATCTCCAGCTGGACACCATAGCGGAGGGGATCGAGACCCGCGAGGAGTGGCAATACTTCGCCCGAAGGAAGTGCGGGGCCATGCAGGGGTACTACATCCTACGGCCTTCCACGCTGGGGAAGGTTGCCGCGCTCATCGAGCGGCAGGCTCGGGGCAAGAGTACGCTTCAGCCGACCCCTTCTGGTTAGGCCGTATTTCCGGCGGTGCAGTGCCGGGGTAGGAGAGACGGATGTGGGGAAGGCATAGACGGATTCCTATGTCCGCAGCGAATCCGTCCGGTTTCCGGCGTTTCGGGCTTTAGTAGTCCAGGGCGGGATAGTATTCCCAAACGTCTCCGTTCCGGCAGACCAGGAGAACCCTGCCGTCAAGGTTCACGGCTGAGGAATTGCGCGCATCCCCGTCGTCCAAGGACGTCCCGACCCGGACGGCGGCGGTCTGGGGATCGAAGAACAAAGGTTCTCCCTTCTGGGGGTCTAGGGCGGGATCGCCTTCCGCGACGTGGTTGCCGAACACGAGGATGTACGTCCTATCCGCGGAGGAGTCGTACCAGGGGACCGCGGAGGTGCCCACGACGGGGCGGGGCAGGGATGTGGAGCAGACGGTCCAGCTATTTGCGGAGATCGAATAGTCTAAGATCGAATCCTGCTTGTCGTCCGCGTCGTCGTAGCCCCCGAAGGCAAAGATATGGCCCTGTACATGGGCTGCGGAAGAATAGGAAAGGTCCAAGGGCAATCCGGCCTTTCCGTCCCAGGCCTGGGTGCCGGTCTGTGCCGTGTACATCTCCGCGGTGTTTACCGCCGGATCCGTCCCACCGAATGCGACGCCGCCGAGAGTGAAGATGTACGTTCCCGAGGAAACTGCCTCCAGCTGAAACCGTTCCGTGATATTTCCCACGTTACTCCAGGAGGAGCCGTCGAACCGTTCCGCTGTGGGCATGGGCACGCGGGTCCCCGCCAGGAAATTCTCGCATCCGCCGACCATGTAAAGGTAGGCGCCGTGGCGCAGGAGCTGCCCCCCGTCCCGG
>JAAYUR010000133.1 GCA_012517645.1 Treponema sp. | reverse complement strand
CTTCGGCGAGCTTCTGGCCGCCTTCAAGAGCAAGCCCGGCCAGATCACCGTGGCCACCGCCGGACAGAGCTCGGCGGGACACATCGGCATCGAGCTGATCCGCAAGTACACGGGGATCGAGTACAAGCACGTCACCTATGACGGCGGCAACCCGGCGGTCATAGCCTGCGTTTCCGGGGAGACCGAGATGACCACCCAGCTCGCGGTGGAGCAGGCCGACATGATCCGGGGCAAGAAGATCCGGCCCCTGGCGGTCATGTCCGACAAGCCCTTGAACCTGGAAGGTTACGGGGAGATCCCGCCCATCACCAAGTGGATCAAGGACTTCAAGACCGGCCCGAACTACTTCGGGATCTTCATCCCCGCAGGGGTGCCCAAGAACGTCATCGACACGGTGGAGAGGGCTTGGAAGAACGTGATCCTGAAGTCCGCCAAGGTCCAGGAATACGCCAAGGCCCGGGGCGCCATGTTCGCCCCCTCCTACGGCAAGGAAGCCCAGGACCGGGCCTTCAGCTACTACCAGCCCGTCGCCTGGCTCTACTGGGACGCCGGCAAGGCCAAGGTCTCCCCGGACACGGTGGGCATCCCCAAGCCGTGACGCCGGCTACGTACTGATTTTTTCCGCCCTTCCAGAGCCCGCCGGTTCCGCGCCGGCGGGCTTTTCCGGTGAAGGGATCCCGCCCCGGAACCGATACCCGAACCTGGAGCGAACCATGACCGAACGGACCATGACGAAGGCCGACTTCATCACCGCAATGTTCTTGATCGTGTTCTCCGCCGCAGTCATCTTCCTCTCCCTCGGGATGCCGACCATGGCGGATCGGAACGCCAGCCCCTATTCGGGTCCCGGGCTGGTCCCCGCCTTCATCGGCGGCATGATCTTTCTGCTCAGTTCGGCCATGCTGGTCCGTTCCCTCCGGCGGGGCGTCCGACGCTCGTTCTCCGAAGACAAGGGCAAGCCCTCGGAGGAAGACAGCTCCTCCTGGGGGCGGATCGCCCGTACCCTCGCGCTCTGCGTCCTGTACGTGGCCCTGCTCGGAAAGGTCTGGTTCCCCCTGCTCACCTTCCTGTTCGTGTTCCTGTTCATCCTGACCTTCGAGTACGATCTAAAAGCTCCGCCGGGACGACAATGGAAAATCCCCCTGGCGGCCGCTATCCTGGCATTGGCGACGTCGGCTTCCGTATTCCTGGTTTTCCAGTACCTCTTCCTAGTCAACCTGCCCTAAGGAGTCCGGGATGTTCGAAGGATTGAAGCTCTTCGGTCAAGCGATCGTAACCACCTTTACCTTCCGGGCTCTGTTCGACGCCCTGTGGGCGACCCAGCTGGGCATCATCATCGGGATGCTGCCGGGGTTGACGGCCACCATGGGGGTGGCCCTGCTGACCACCCTGACCTTCAACATGGCCCCCAACAACGCCATCCTCATCCTGATCTGCATGTACATCGGAGCGATCTACGGGGGAAGCCGCAGCGCCATCCTCCTCAACATACCCGGAACCCCCGCGAACGCCGCCACCACCGTGGACGGGTACCCCCTGGCCCTGCAGGGCAAGGCCGGCAAGGCCATCGGCATCGCCACCACGGGATCCTTCCTGGGCTCGGTCATCGGGATGATCGCCATGGCGATCTTCACTCCCCTGATCGGGAGCTTCGCCCTGCGGTTCCAGTCCTTCGAATTCGTCTGGTTCTCAATCTTCGGGATCATCATCTGCGGAAACCTCACGGCCCCCAAGGATCCCCTGAAGGGCTGGATCGCGGGCTTCCTGGGGCTTTTCGTCGCCATGATCGGCATGGAGGGGATCCACGCCTACGTGCGCTTCTCCTTCGGAAGCACGAACCTCTCCGGCGGCATATCCCTGATCCCCGCCATGGTCGGGGCCTTCGGCTTCGCGGAGATCATCTCCGTGATGCGGGCCCGGCACTACGAGGTCGTGAAGACCAAGATCGACCGGGTCATCCCCCGACTGTCCGAAGTGTTCAAGTACTGGAAGACGATCATACGCTCCGGCTTGATCGGGACCTTCATCGGCGCCATACCGGGGGCGGGCGAGGACATCGCGGCCTGGGTTTCCTACGATACGGCCAAGCGGAGCGCCAAGCCCGAGGAGCGGGAGCTCTTCGGCAAGGGATCCGTGGAAGGGCTCCTGGCCTCGGAGACGGGAAACAACGCCTGCGTACCCGGGGCCATCATCCCGGTGCTCACCCTGGCGATCCCGGGCTCGGCGCCGGCCGCGGTGCTCCTGGGCGCCATGCTCATCCACGGCGTGCGCCCGGGGCCTCTCATCATGATCGAGTTCCCGACCTTCATCTACGAGGTCGTGGCCATGGTCCTCCTGGCCACCATCATGATGTTCGTCCTGGGCCTGTCCATGGTCCGGCCCCTGGTCAAGGTCCTCCAGGTCCCGCGCCAGAAGCTGATGCCCGTCATCTTCATCCTCTGCGTGGTGGGTTCCTTCGCCCTCCAGGCCCGGCTCTTCGACGTGGGGATCATGATCGTGTTCGGCGCCCTGGGCTTCATCCTGCGGGAGATGGACTATCCCATGGCCCCCCTGGTCCTGGGGATCAT
>JAAYUR010000442.1 GCA_012517645.1 Treponema sp. | reverse complement strand
CAGGATTATCATGATTTACATGATTAACAAGATCAGATTGGGAATTTAACCATTATCCCAAGAATCTTGTTAATCCGGATAATCATGATAATTCTGTTCTGATTCGGGTGGTCATCATCCAGCCCCGATTCTTCTTCTCCGTGACCTCCGTGGTGAATTCCCGAGAACTATTGCGAGCTCAGCTCCAGGATCAGTTCCACCTCGCCCCGGGAGAGCTTGACCGCCCGGGCGATCTCCTCCACCTTCCAACCCTGGTGGGCCAGTTTGCGGACGGTCTCCTGGGTTGATAGGGAGGGGGCGCCGGGTTCTTTCTTGGCGGCCCCGGCCTCCTGCTTGAGCAGGGTCCCCAGGAGCTTCAGCTGGTCCTGGGCCTGCTTGTTGAGCTCCTCCAAGCGCGTTTCGGTCCGGGCCAGCCATTCCCGGGCCTTTTGAACCTTCTCGATGCGGTTTTCCGTCTCCTCCAAGTCCTTGTCCAGAACCGCCAGCCGGGATACGGCCTGGTCCACCCGGTCCCGGTCCTTGTCCAGGGCGTCCAGGGCGGTCCGTAGTTCGGCCATGCGGTCGGCCAAGGGCCGGACCCGCAGATCGAGATCCTTGACCTCCTGCTCGATCCCTCGCAGAGCCTCGAAGCTCTTGTCCACCCCGTCCGCGGTGGTGTCCAGGAGGGCGCTCTTCTTTTCCAACCGGTCGAACTTCGCCCCCGCCTCCTCGGCCAGACCGGAGAGCCGACGGAACTCGGTCTGGAGGTCCGTCAGGGAGTCCCGGCTCTCGGTCACCGAGGCCAGTTTGCGGTCCACCTCCTGGGATAATCCCAGCAGGCGCTTGAAGTCTTCCTCCAGGGTGTCGATCCGGCGCTTTTCCGCAAGGAAGCGGCTGACCTTCTGGTCCGTCTCGTCCTCCAGGCGTTTGATCCGCTGGAATTGGGTTTCCAGCTCCGCGATCTCGCCCTTCCGAGCCTCCAGCCGAGCCAAGTCGCCTTTCAGGCTCTCTATAGTGTCACGAAGATTGTTCTGCAGTTCATCCGCCCGCTCGAAGAGCTTGGTTTGGGCCGCGAAGGCCTTGACCCGGGCGTCCATGTCCGCGAGGGTCCGGGCCCGCTCGGCGGTTTCCCGCTCGAATCTCTCGGCGAAGCGTTTGCCCTCCGCCTCCACCCGGCCGGTGTATTCCTCCGCGGACTTTTGGAAGGACTGCAGGGCCTGGTCCATCTCCGCGGCCAGTTCCCGGCCGCGTCGCTGGGAATCCGCGGACATGGCCTCATAGGACCGGCCGAAGCCTTCCAGGGCCTGGGTGATCTTCTGGCTGAGCTCCTGGCGGAACCGGGCGGCCTCGGCCTGGGCGGCCTGGGTTTCCCGGGCCAGCCCTTCCCGGAACTCCTTGCTTTCCCGGGAGGCCTGGTCCGCGGACTCCGAAAGGGAACGGAGGCGGGTTTCCAGGTCCCGGGCGGCTTCCTTGATCCGTTCCCGGCCGTCCACCTGGAGCCGCTCCAGTTCGGCTCGGACGAAGGCGTCGGCGGCCGCCCTGGCCTCGGCCAGGTCCGCCCGCACCGAGTTCCGCAGGGACGAGAGGGATCCTTCGGCCGCTTCCATCTGGTCCGTGATCCCGTCCCGGAAGGCCTGGGCCTGGGCGGATAGTTTTTCCATCTGTTCAAAGAGCGATGTCTGCAGGGATCCCAGCGCGGACCGAAGCTCCTCGGCGGCCGCCTTGGCGGCTTCCTGGTTTTCGGATCGGGCTTCCTCGGACAGGGACGCGAGACGGGTCTCCAGGTCGCCCTGCCATTCCGAAAGGCGACGCTCGATAGTATCGCTCCGGGCCTTGAGATCCGCGAAGAACTCGTCCTCGAATACCTTGAGCTTCTCGGAGACGCTCTGGTACGCCGAGGCCTTCAGCACGTTGATCTCCTTCTCCACCGCCTCCATGTTGCCCCGGACCCGGGCCGCCTCCGCCAGGATCTCCCCCTCGAAGGCGGACTGTCGGGCCGCAAGGTCCTTGCCGAAGAGGGCGAAATCCTCTTCCACCCTCCGTTCCGTGTCCGCCATCGCCGCCCGAAGGGCTTCCTCCAAGCGCTGGATGTCCACGTTGGTTTCCGAGAGGCGTTCGAACTTGTACTCCACCTCCGCCCGGAACTCCTCCACCCGGCGTCCGAAGTCCTCGAAGGTCTTCTTCTCCAGCGCCGCGGCTTCCCGGACCATCTTCTCGTGGATACCCGCCAGGACGGACCGTATCTCCTTTTCCATCTCCTTGCCCGAGGCGTCGTACTTGGCAAGCTCGGCCCGGAGCTCCGCCTGACGGGAGGTCACCTCGTCCTGGTGGGCCTTGAGCTGTTCCTTGATCTTGGTCTGGAGAGCCTGGGCCAGCTCGAGGGCCCGGGCCTCGATCTTGTCGAAGCGCGCGGACGCCAAGCTCTCGGCCTTCTGGGCCCGGGTCTCGAGCTCGTCGATGCGGGCGGACAGTAGTTCGGTTTGGCCGGAAATCTCGGACCGGGCTGCGTCCAAGAGCTCCCGGGCTTCCTTCTGCCACTCCGCCTTGAAGCCTTTGACCAGACCCTGGGTCTCCAGGACACGCTCCTTGGCGGCTTCCTGTATGGCCTTTAACTTGGTATCCAGGGCTTCCTTGAGCCGCTCGCCCCGGGCTTCGATCTGTTCCCGGAACTTCTCGTAGGTCGAGTCCTCCAGGCGCTCGGCCTCGTCCTGGGCCTTCCGGAAGGCGGAGGACAGGAGCTTTTCCATCTCCACGTACCGGGCTTTGGCCTGTTCGTTGGCTTCCCGGTAGAAGGCGGCAACCTGTTCCCGACGCTGCTCCGTCTCTTCCCGGAGGGCTTCGACCTCCTCTACCGTGGCGTCCAGGCGGCTGCGGGCTTCCGCCACGATCCCTTCCCGGAGATCCTCCAGGGCCCTGCGGGCGTCCTCGGCGAAGCGCTCCCGCAGGGCCGGGACTTCCGCGTCGATCCGGGAAAGGGCTTCCTCGGAGTCCTTGAGCTTCCGGGCCAGCTGGTCCGCGAAGAGGCTTTCCTCGTGGATGCGCTTGAGGTTCTCGTCGACCCGGCCGGTCATGTCGGCCAATCGGGCCAGGGCCCCGTCGTACTCCGAAAGCCGGGTTCCCATGGAGTCCAGGGTCTCCGAACGGGCTTCTAGCTCCTCCTGGGCCTCCTTGACCCGCTTGAGGACCTCCTTGGCGGCCTTGGAACGGACGTCCAGCTCGATTCCGTAGGCCTTCAGGTCCTCGGAACGCTGGTCCACGTAGGCCGCGAGATCCTCGCGGATGCGGTCCGTGAATTTCTTGACCTTTTCCAGGGAACGGTTGTCCCGATCCAGGAACCTGTAGACTGCCAATACGATGGCTACGATGGCGAGGGTTATTAGATTGCCCGGGTCGAACAGCATGCGGCGCTCCCTGCTGAGGGTGAGGGTTCGGTCGAGCCCGGTCCGCATGAGCCGCCATTCGGCGCGGACCGTCCGCCCGTTCAAGCGGAAGTATATACCATGGAGGCCGGCAAATGAAGAACCGACTTAACTATTACATTAGTGTTACGAAGCTTGTCCTGACGCAAGTAAATATTCGGGTATCCTTCGAGCGGGGGGCCGTGAGCCGGACCTTCCGGGACATCCTCGATGGACTGGCCTTGGACCGGGCGGACCGGGGAGGATTCCCCCTCGTGCTCATCACCGACGAGAAGAAAGAATACCGGCACACCCTCTACCGACATCCCCTGTTCCGGAACCAGGACGAGGCTCACAGGGTCT
>JAAYUR010000272.1 GCA_012517645.1 Treponema sp. | reverse complement strand
CGTCCGGATCATCCGCCAGATCAGCAAGCTGGTCATCGCCATGGCGATCCTGACCTTCAGCGCCGGTTCCTTCCTGACGGGAGTCATCCTCCTTCTGATCTGCGAGATCCTCAAAGCCGGCACCGCCCTCCAGGAAGAGCACGACCTGACCGTGTAAGGAGACCCCAGGATGAGCATCATATTCCGGCTGGACCGGATGATGGCGGACCGCAAGATGCCGCTCAACGAGCTGGCCCGGCGGATCGGCCTGACCGACTCCAACCTTTCGATCCTGAAGACCGGGAAGGCCCGGGCCGTGCGCGTATCGACCCTGAACGCCCTGTGCCGGGAGCTGTCCTGCCAGCCCGGGGACCTGTTGGAGTACGTACCCGGGGGACCGGAGGAGGAATCCGATGAGTGAACGCAAGACGGCCGCCGCGGTCGGCGGCTTGTACATCCTGGGAACCGATTCGGGGGTGGCAAGCGTGATCCTGGCGGGTTTGGGCTTCGGAGATCCGGACCCCTTCACCGGGATCGCCGCCCTGGGGTTCCGCGCGCCCGGCTTCGTCCCGGGGATGGTCACCGGGAAGGGCGGCGCGGCATGAGGGGGCCGGCCGGATCCTGGGTGCGGAAGGCCGGACGCCGCGGACCTTGCGCGGGCGGAGGAGTTCGCGAGGGGGCTGACGGGCCGGGAATCCTAGCCCGGACCGCGCTCCCGCTCGACCCGCTTCTCGGCTTTCCAGGAACGGGCGCCTCATAAGAAAAAGCCGCCTTTGCGGGCGGCCCTTCTGGTCAGCGTGCTGGTTGGCAGGCCTTTAGTAGTCCATCCCGCCCATTCCGCGCGAGGTCCCATCGGGACCTCGCGGCGCCGAACTGGCGTTCGGCGATGCCTATAAACGGAATGGGCGTCATGGGCGGGATTCCATAAAAAAACCGCGCCCGAAGGCGCGGTTTGTATTCAAGAAACTTGGGCGTTTAGTAGTCCATCCCGCCCATTCCGCCCATTCCGCCCATGCCGCCGCCGCCCATGGCCGGCTTTTCCTTCTCCGGCAGGTCGGTGATGGCGCACTCGGTGGTCAGCAGGAGGCCCGCCACGGAGGCGGCGTTCTGGAGGGCGGACCGGGTCACCTTGGCGGGGTCGATGATCCCCACCTTGGTCATGTCCACCCACTCCATCTTGGCGGCGTCGAAGCCGACGCCCTTCTTCTCTTTCTTGGCCTGGTCCGCCACGATGGCGCCGTCCACGCCGGCGTTCTCGGCGATCTGGCGGATGGGCTCTTCCAGGGCGCGCTTGACGATCTTCCAGCCCACCTTCTCGTCGTCCGAGAGCTTGCTAATGTCGGCCTTCTCGAGGACCAGGGCGGCCTGGATGAGGGCGATGCCGCCGCCGGGGACGATGCCTTCCTCGATGGCCGCGCGGGTGGCGGACAGGGCGTCCTCGACCCGGTGCTTCTTCTCCTTCATCTCGACCTCGGTCGCGGCGCCGACGTTGATGACCGCCACGCCGCCCGCCAGCTTGGCCAGGCGCTCCTGGAGCTTCTCCCGGTCGTAGTCGCTGGTGGTCTCCTCGATCTGGGCCTTGATCTGGGCGATCCGGTCCTGGATGTCCTTCTGCTTGCCGGCGCCGTTGATGATCGTGGTGTTTTCCTTGTCGATCTTCACGGTCTTGGCGGTGCCCAGCTGGCCGATCTCGGTGCTCTCGAGCTTGAGGCCGAGCTCCTCGGAGATGACTTCCCCGCCGGTCAGGATGGCGATGTCCTCGAGCATGGCCTTGCGGCGGTCGCCGAAGCCCGGGGCCTTGACGGCGCAGGCGTTCAGGGTGCCCCGCAGGTGGTTCACCACAAGGGTGGCCAGGGCCTCTCCGTCCACGTCCTCGGCGATGATCACGAGGGGCTTTCCGGCCTGGGCGATCTTCTCGAGCACCGGGAGCAGGTCCTTCATGCTGGAGATCTTCTTGTCGTGGATCAGGCTGTAGGGGTTCTCGAAGACCGTGGTCATGGTGTCCCGGTTGGTCACGAAGTAGGGGGAGAGGTAACCGCGGTCGAACTGCATCCCCTCCACGAACTCGATCGTGGTGTCCATGGTCTTGGACTCCTCGACCGTGATCACTCCGTCCTTGCCCACCTTCTCCATGGCGTCGGCGATCTGGGAGCCGATCTCCATGTCGTTGTTGGCGGACACGGAGGCGACGTGGGAGATCTCGTCCTTCTCCTTGATCTCCTTGGAGGCCTTCTTGATCTCCTCGACCGTGAGTTCCACGGCCTTGTCGATGCCGCGCTTGCGGCCCATGGGGTCGATGCCGGCGGCCACGGCCTTGAGGCCTTCCTTGACCATGGAGTAGGCCAGGACGGTGGCGGTGGTGGTGCCGTCGCCCGCGATGTCGTTGGTCTTGGTGGCGACTTCCTTGAGGAGCTGGGCGCCCATGTTCTCGTAGGCGTCCTCGAGCTCGACTTCCTTGGCGACGGAAACGCCGTCCTTGGTGACCGTGGGGGCGCCGAACTTCTTGTCCAGAAGCACGTTCCGGCCCTTGGGGCCGAGAGTGACCTTGACGGCCTTCGAGATCTGCTCGACGCCGGAGAGGAGCCGCCTTCGGGCTTCCTCGCTGAAGAGCAACTGCTTCGCCATACCTTTCTTCTCCCTTTCCTAGGATGATTCCGGGCCGGCCTCGGCGATTCACCTTGTTGCCTGCCTCGGTTTCGGTGTACCGGTTGGTTGGGTCAGTAAGAAAATACCGAAAACAGGCCGGAGGGGCAAGGGTTTTCGGGAATTTGACGAGAAAATTTTATTTGATTAGTATACTAACTATATGGAAGCCGTCCGGTTGATGATGATCGTCCAGAGCCTCTGGCGGAAGCGGGCATCCGTCGCCCTCGAGGAGTTCCGGATCACCCTGCCCCAGTACCTCTTGATACAATTGGCGAGGCGAAGAGGCGCGATCCGGCCCTCCGAGGCGGCCGAAGAGCTGGCTTCGGACCGGCCGACCATAACCCTGGTCGCCCGAAAATGCATAGCCCGAGGGTGGCTCAGCCGTCGCGGAGTCAAGCTCGACCGCCGCTCCCATCGGCTGAGTCTGACGGGGCAGGGAGAGGAGCTTTTGGATAGGATCGAGGCGGCCCGCGCCCTGAGCCCCGAGGTCCTGGGGGATCCTCTGGATGTCCTGGATTCCGAGGAGCGGGCGCAGTTCCTGCGGGCCCTGGACAAGGTGCAACGGCGGGCCCGGGACCTCTTCTGAAGCCGGGCCCCGGCGGCCGGGGGGAGCGGCCCGGGTCGAGGCGTTGAGGGAATCCCGCTTCCCTCGCCGCACTCCCGTTTACCGTTCACCGTTTACCGTTTACACTGTCCGCGTGAACATCCCTATCCTTTTCGAAGACGATTCGCTCCTGGCCGCGGACAAGCCCGCGGGAGTATTGTCCGCGCCGGACCGCTGGGATCCGGAACTGCCGGTGGCCGCGGCCATCCTGGCCAAGGGCCGAGGACGTCTCTGGGCGGTTCACCGCCTGGACAAGGACACGACGGGGGTCCTGCTTCTGGCCCGCAGCGAGGACGCCCACCGCGCTCTTTCCCGGGCCTTCGAAACCCGGGGGGTTTCCAAGGTCTATCGCGCCCTGGTGCGGGGAGTCCCGGACTGGGAGGAATCGTTCTGCGACCTGCCTCTGTCCCCGGACGTGGACGCCCAGCACCGCACGATCGTGGACGCCCATCGAGGCAAGCCCTCCCGCACGGTCTTCCGGGTCCTGGCGGCCTTTCGGGACTTTTCCCTGGTGGAGGCGCGGCCCGAGACGGGCAGGACCCACCAGGTCCGGGTCCACCTGGCCGCGCTGGGGTTTCCGGTGGCCTGCGATCCTCTGTACGGGGACGGGAAGCCGGTCCTCTTGTCCGCGATCAAACGGAGGTGGAAGGGGGATCCTTTCGAGGAGCGCCCTCTCCTGGCCCGAACGGGCTTGCACGCGGCTTCCGTGGAGTTCCCCCATCCGGTCACGGGGCGTACGACCCGGATCGAGGCGCCGAACCCCAAAGATCTCCGCGCGACCCTGACTCAGCTGGAGAAATGGTAGACCCGATCGGCTCCGGACTGTCGACCGGGTCCGAGCTCGGGACGTCCGCCGCATCGGTATCCCCTCCGAGGGAACATCCGGGTTTCCTGGTCCACGGATGGGCGGATGCCCGTGGCCGGATGCTCCTGGCGGGCCGGCTTTCGGACGGCAGATCCTTCGCGGTGGTGGAGGACCGGGTTCGACCGGATTTCCTCATTTGTTCCGCCGATACCGAACGGGCGGCCCGGGTTGCGGACCGGGCCCGGATCGAGGCCTCCTTCGCTCCCTCCGGACGGCGCACCATGGCAGGCGAACCCTGCGACCGTGTGGAAGCCCGGGACCGGGGGGAGCTCCGCAGGCTGGAGGAGGCCCTGGGATCCGCGGGGATCACGGTGTTCGAGGCGGACGTCCGCGCCGCGGACCGCTTCCTGGCGGAACGCCGAATACGGGGAGGCCTGATCATCCGGGGAACTCCCGTGCCCGGCCGATTCGTGGACGCGGTCTTCCTGGATCCGGAGCTCGAGACGGCGGAAATTCCTCCGGCTCTCCGGACGGTGGCCCTGGATATCGAGACGGACGTGGAGGCGGGTACGATCCTGGCGGTGTCCTTGGCGGGTCCGGGAGCGAGGGAGGTCCTGTGCCTGGACGAGGCGGCGGGCCTCTTTTCCCCGGACCTTGCGGGGGCGGATCCGGCGGTCCGGAACCCCTCGCCCTTCGAGGAAGCCGACGACGAAGGCCGCCCGTACCTGGTGCGGCCTTTCTCCCGGGAGGCGGATCTTCTCCGGGCGCTTTCGGAACGGATCCAGGCCCTGGATCCCGACCTGATCACCGGATGGAACGTGGTGGACTTCGACCTGGCCCGACTCTCCCGCAGGTGCCAAACGCTCTCGGTGCCCTTCCGAATCGGCCGCACGGAGGATCCCGCGGATATCCGGGAATTGGACGGGGGGCGCAGGTACGCGGCGTCCATCCCCGGACGGCAAGCCCTGGACGCCCTCAAGCTGGCCCGGGGCGCGGGCCGCTTCGAGGACCTGTCCCTGGACGCGGTGGCCCGGGAAGTCCTGGGAACGGGCAAGGCTGTCGAGAGCCGGGGCCGGGCCAAGATCGAGGAGCTTGCCCGACTGCGGAGGGAGGACCCTTCGGCCTTCCGCCGCTACTGCCTTTCGGACTCCGAGCTGGTCCTGGCCATCCTGGAAGCAACGGGGCTCCTGGAGCTGACCCTCAAGCGGGCCCAGCTTACCGGAGTGGGCATCGACCTGGCCTGGACCAGCATACCGGCCTTCGAGCGGATCTACCTGGACGAACTCATGGCCCGGGGCTACGTCGCCGCGCCCAAGGTCGAGGGCCGCCGGGTGTCCGGAGCCGCGGGGGGAACCATCCTGGAGCCACGGCCGGGGCTGTTCCGAAACGTACTGGTCTTCGACTTCCGGAGCCTCTATCCCTCGGTGATGCGGACCTTCAACATCGATCCCCTGGCTTTCCGCCTGGCCGCCGCGGAGCCCCGGCCGGACGACCTGGAGGCTCCGAACGGGGCCCGGTTCCGGAGGGAGCCGGGGATACTTCCTGCCGTGATCGAGCGGTACTTCGCCGAGCGCCTTGCGGCCATCGAGCGGGGGGACGAGACGGCCTCCTACGTCTACAAGATCCTGATGAACTCCTTCTACGGAGTCCTGGGCGCGGAAGGCTGCCGCTACGCGGACACCGCCCTCGCCGGGGCCGTCACCTCCTACGGCCGGAAATGGCTGCACTGGGCCCGGGACTGGTTCGCGTCCCGGGGTTTCCGGGTGCTCTACGGGGACACGGATTCGGCCTTCGTGGACTCGGGCCTGCCGGAGGGGGCGGGTTGGGCGGCCCTGGACGCCCTGGGTCGGCGGCTGGCCCCGGAGTTGAACGCGGACCTGGCCCGGGCGGTGAGGGACGAGTACGGCCTGGAATCCCGGATGGAGCTGAAGTTCGAGAAGGTGTATTCCCGGTTCTTCATCCCCCCCCTCCGGTCCCGGACGGAGGACGACGAGGACGGGGACGAAAAGGGCCGGGCCAAGGGCTATGCGGGCTTCCGGTTGGGACCCGAGGGGGGAGAGACGGAGGTCAAGGGCATGGAGGCCGCCCGGAGAGACGGGACGGCCCTGGCCCGGGAGCTCCAGGTCGAGACGATGGACCTGATCTTCCGGGACGCCCCGCCGTCCCTTGTGGAAGCCCGCATCCGCGGAGTGCTGTCCGACATGCGGGCGGGGCTCCTGGACGATCGGCTGATCTACCGAAAGGTCCTGCGGCGCACCGCCTCGGCCTACACCAAGGTGGAGCCTCCCCACGTCCGGGCGGCCCGCATCCTGGGCTGGACGGATCACCGGGGTACGGTGGAGTACCGGATCACCAAGGCCGGAGCCGAGCCTGTCGGCCTGGAGACCGCCCCCCTGGACTACGACCACTACGCCCGGCGCCAGCTCAAGCCCGCGGTGGAGTCCCTGCTGTCCGCCGCCGGGATGGATCCCGAGTTGATCTTCGGGGACCGGCCCCAGCTCGAACTGGGGCTCTGACCGGAGGGGCCCCTAGCAGGGTGCTGACAAACTAGAAGTTTGTCAGCACCCTGCTATGCAATTGCTCGAAAAGCTTGCGCTTTTCTGCGCAATTGCGACATTAAGGAAGCTGTTGACAAAGGCGCCATCGCCTTTGTCAACAGCCTGTTAGGCCCGGGCCCGCGCTCTTTTCTTCATGTAGTAACACCCGAGCTTGGACTCCGTGAAGGTTCTCGATATACTGATATCGATATGCAACATCCTCCCCCTTCGCTCGGGCAGGAGCCTTGGTTGAGCCTGCTCCTGGTCGGTTTTCTGATTGCCGTCGCCACTCTGCACCTGGCCATGTACGCCGGCGGACGCCGACGGGCCGGGGATCTCCCGTTTTCCCTTCTGGCCCTTTTCGCCGCCCTCCGGGTGTCCCTGATCGGAGGGCTCCTGGACGCCGCGCTCGCGGGTCTGCCCGCCGAGCACGGGCGCCTGGACGCGGTCCCCGACTTTCTCATCCTCCCGGCCTTCCTGTATTTCCTGCGCACCCTTTTCCCGGAGGAATCGGACGAACCGACGGCACGGACGATTTCCGCCGCCGCGGGTCTCTGGCTTGCAGGAACCTTTCTCCTGCCCCGGGGGGCCGTCCGGTGGGTCTCCCTTTCCTACATCGTCGTCAGCGCCGTGGGGATCGCCACGGCCCTGTCTTGCCTGGCCCGGGCCGAGCGCGCGGGTCGATCCGCGGTCCGACAGGCCCGCGCCGGTACCTTCCTCTTCGGAATCCTGCTTGCGCTGGATCTCTTGGGGGTCGCCGCGGCGCCCGGTCCCGGCAGGACGGGGCTGGCATTCGGCTGGGTAGGCATATTCGCGGTGTGCTCGGCCGCGTTGGGCCGGCGCATCCAGGATTCCTACGAGGAAGCCCGGCGGGCTTCCCGGGCCTTGGCTCGGCAGAACGAGGAGCTGGAGAGGCTGGTGGCGGAACGAACCCGGGAGCTCGTCGAGGCGAATGAGGGGCTGAGGAGGATGGCCGAGACGGACGGCCTGACGGGGATCGCGAACCGGCGCAGGTTCGAATCGGCCCTGGCCGAGGAGCGCAGAAGGGCTGCCCGGACCGGCTCCACCC
This sequence comes from Treponema sp., assembly GCA_012517645.1. Taxonomy (GTDB): domain Bacteria; phylum Spirochaetota; class Spirochaetia; order Treponematales; family UBA12059; genus JAAYUR01. The sequence continues at coordinate 218 of JAAYUR010000272.1, read as the reverse complement.
TGTCCCTAGGGATGTTCGACGTGGATCATTTCAAGGCCTACAACGACGCGTACGGACACTTGGAGGGGGACGAGTGCCTCAAGAAGGTCGCGTCCGTGCTCTCCGCCCACGCCCGCAGGCCCGGAGACCTGGCGGCTCGGTACGGTGGGGAGGAGTTCGCCCTGCTCCTTCCGGATACGGATCCGGAAGGAGCCCTGGCTCGGGTTCGCTCCGCGGCG
>JAAYUR010000099.1 GCA_012517645.1 Treponema sp. | reverse complement strand
CGTCGTTGCCGTCCGTTCCCGCCGAGAGGAAGCAGATCCGCCGGGCGATCCGGCTTTCCGAGTCTCCCAGACCCGCCAGGAAGGCCAGGGCCATCTCCTGGTTGCGCCCCCCCTTACCGGAACCCCGGAGGGTGACCGTGGTCTCCCCCCCGGCGATCAGGCAGGCGGGCCGGCTCCGGGGCACCCCGTCGGCGGCGCAGTCCAGGGCCATGCCCAGGTAGGCCCGGGCGATCTCCCGGGCTTCCCCGGTGATCCGGGAACCCAGGTAGAGGGTGCGGTATCCGAGCTCCCGGGCCCGGGCGGCGGCGGCCCGGGCCGCCCGGCGGTTCGAGCCCAGCACGATGTTGGTGACCGAACGGAAGATCCTGTCCCCGGGCTTGGGGGTGTCCGGCAGGCGCCCCGCCGCCCCGTCGGAGAGCAGGTCCCGGGCCGCCCGGGGTATCCGCTCCTCGATCCCGAACCTCCGGACGATGCCCAGGGCGTCGGACCAGGTCGTGGGATCCGGGACCGTGGGACCCGAGGCGATGGACGCCAGCTCGTCCCCCACCACGTCGGACAGGATCAGGGTGACCACCGTGGCGGGTGCGAGGATCTCCGCCAGGCGCCCGCCCTTGACCGCGGACAGGTGCCGACGGACCGCGTTGATCTCCCGGATGTCCGCCCCGCAGGCCAAAAGCTCCCGGGTGACCGCGGCCTTGTCCGCCAGGGCAAGCGAACGACCGTCCTTGTCGTAGGGCACGCAGAGGATGGAGGAGCCCCCGCCGGACACGAGCACCAGGACCAGGGTCCCCTCGTCCGCGCCCCGGGCGGCCTCCATGACGGCCCGGGCGGCCCGGACGGAGGTCTCGTCCGGCACGGGATGGGAGGCCTCCAGGATGCGGACCCGCTCGCAGGGTTCCGCGAAGCCCGCCTTGACGGCCACCACCCCGCCGGATATCCGGTATCCCAGGGCATCCTCGGCTCCCCGGGCCATCCGGGATCCGGCCTTGCCGTAGCCCAGGACCAGGATGCGGTCGAAGCGGCGCGGGTCCCAGGCCGCGGCGCGCCCGCCGGCTTCCACGGTCAGGACCGGCCCCTCCAGCCGGAGGGCGTCCCGGACCATGGGCCGGGGATCCACGCTGGCCACGCCCGCGGCGAAAATCTCGGACGCGTCGGCTCTCATGCGGGCGTAGTCCACGGCGGATTCCTTACACGAACAGGGACATCACCGCCACGACCAGGGCGGCCACGATCCCCTCCACCGCGGTGGCGCTGGAATAGGCCTTGTAGGCGGTGTTCACGGGCATGCCCGAGAACTGGGAAACCACCCAGAAATAGGAGTCGTTGGCGTGGGAAACGACCATGGCTCCGGCGCCGATGGCGACCACCGTCAGGGCGGGGTCCAGGCCGAGGCTCGCCATCATGGGGGCCAGGATGGTGGAGGTGGTGATGATGGCCACCGTGGAGGATCCCTGGGCCGTCTTGAGGGCCGCGGCGATGATGAAGGGCAGGAAGACCCCCAGGGAGAGGCTGGTCAGACTGCCTTTAAGGAAGCCGACGATGGGGCTGGCGGCGATCATGGCGCCGAAGGAGCCGCCCGCGGCGGTGATGACCAGGATGATGGCGGAATCCTTGATCCCCTGTCCCAGCCACCCGTCCACGGCCTTGCCCAGTTCGCCTTTCTTGACCAGGAGCAGGCTGGCGAACACGCCTAGGATCAGCGCCGTGACCGGATCGCCGACGAAGCGGATGAACTTCTGGAAGTCGCCCTCCCCGAAGGGCTTGGAGGGGAACTCCGCCAGGCTCTTGAGGAGGATGAGCACGATGGGCAGGACGATGGGCAGGAAGGAGAGGAAGGTGCTCGGGAGCTTGCCGTACTTCTTCACGATGTCGCTGTAGGACTCCTCTACATTGGCCTCGATCGGGTACTTCTTGGCCACCTTGGTGGCCCAGAAGAGCCCCGCCAGGGAGGCCGGCACGGCGGCGATCAGGCCGAAGAGGATCACCCGTCCGAGGTCCGCGGAGAGGGCGCCCGCCGCGGCGATGGGGCCCGGGGTCGGGGGAACCATCGTGTGGGTGGCGTACAAGCCCGTGGCCAGGGCCACGGCCATCACGGCCATGGAGGTGCCGGTTTCCTTGGCCAGGGCCTTGTTCAGGGGGTTCAGGATCACGTACCCCGAGTCGCAGAACACCGGGATGGACACCACGTAGCCCGCGGCGTTCATGGCCAGGGGGGCGCGGTTCTTGCCCACCAGCTTCAGGATGGCCTGGGTCATGGACAGAGCCGCCCCGGTCTTCTCCAAAATGGTGCCCATGATCGTGCCGGCCACGATGACGATGCCGATGTTCGTCAAGGTGCCGCCGAACCCGGCCTTGATCTTGCCGACCACGTCCAGGGCGGGCAGGCCGATGGCCAGGCCGAAGGCGAAGGCAACACCGATCAGGACAAGGAAGGCGTTCACCTTGTACTTCCCCGTCAAGAATACGATGGCCACGACCGCCACCAGGAGCAGTACCAGAGCTACGGTTCCGGATACCATAGGGATCCTCCTTCAAAAAAGCGTGAATACAGGATTCTACGGGAGGAATCGGGATTCCGTCGATGGAATATGCGCATCCGTCTCAACGAGCGCGCTGTGCATCCTGCACAATCCCGCCCCTCAACTCCAGGTAATGGGCGACCGTCCGGGAGAGGGACAGGGCACCTGCATCCCCCCGGAGGTCGCAGCCCAGGAAGGATGACAGCCGCTCCAGGCGGGCGGAAAGGGTATTCCGATGGATCCCCAGCCGAGCCGCGGCTTCTTTAATATTGAACCCCGACGCCTCCAGGGCTTCCAGAGTGGCCGCCAGAGTCCGCCGAAGCTCCGCGGGGACCCGGGCGGAAATCAGGGCCAGGGCGTCGTCCAGTACGATCCGGGGAGTCTGGGCCAGGAGGTATTCGTCCAAATGGTCCAGGATCAGGACCGGCTCGCCCCCGGGGGCGGAGACCCGGGAGGCCAGCCACAGTGCCTGCCGATAGCTCCCGCGGTACCGTGAAAAATCCCTCTGGGGAGAACCGGCAAAACAGGCCAGGTCCCGGATACCGGTGGCCTTGATACAAGCCTGAATATAAGTCCGGATCTCCCGACGGTATCCGCTCAGGATCCCTAGATCTCCCGCGGAGTCACCTGCCTTTTCCGAGCACAATCTTCGGAACACCAGGAGGGACCCGTCCGGCAAGGCGCTGGCGATATCCTGGGAATCGTGGACTCTCAGGGCCTTGACTTTGGACAGGGCTTCCTCGGCCCCCTTGCCGGACGGCAGGCGCAGAAGGAGGGCCGCGCGCTCGACCGCCGGATCGTAGCCCAGCTTGCCCGCCAGGGCCAGCACGGCGGATTCGGGGACGGCCTCCTCGTACAGCAGATAGGCCATCAGCGAGGTTTTCCGGGATCGGCGGCTCAGGACCGCCTCCCGCATGGCTTCCAGCTCGATCATGGATTCGATGCTGGTTTTTACGGCCTGGGCCAGATCGCCCACGACCTGGGGATCCCCGGTCACCCCGACCACCCCTAACACATCCCCGCGGACTTCCAGGGGTAGATTCACCCCGGGCTTCGTGCCCTCGGGCAGGTGGTCCCCGGGGGAGATCCTCTCCTCCCGGCTTCCGGATTCCAGGAGGTGCCGCGCGGCGGCATGGTAGGTCCCGACCCGGGACGGGTCCCGGCTCGCGATGATGACGCCGTCCCGATCCATGATGTTGATGTTGTAGTCCAGGCGCTCTCCGAGCTTCCTAAGGAAGGCGCCGGCCGTCTCAGCGTCCAGACGAAGCTGTTCCCCCGACGCCGAGCCCAGCGTGTTTCGTTCCAAGGACTTTGAGTTCCGGTCTCCTTCCTGCACCCGCGTCTCCGATGGTAGGGTTTCCGGTCCAGAGTACCACGTCTTCGGGCTTTTGTCCCGAATCTTGCCCTTGACTTCCGCGCCGGCCGGGAGTATGCCGATACCGGCAGTCGAAGGAGAGGTCATGCATCCACGCCCCAAGCTGTTCGTGTCCCGCTGTCTCGGGTTCGAGGCCTGCCGCTACAACGGCGCGGTCATCGAGGATCCCCTGGTGGCCAAGCTGGCCGCCTTCTGCGCGGTCGCCACCGCCTGCCCCGAGAAGGACACGGGCCTGGGGGTACCCCGGCATCCCGTACGGCTGGCCCGGGCGGGCGGCGCGATCCGGATGATCCAGCCCGCCACGGGGCTGGACCACTCCGAGGCCATGACGACGTACTCCGCGGCCAAGGCCGCGGAGCTGGCCGGAACCGCCCCCGGATCCACCCGGCCGCCCGCGGGACTTCCCG
>JAAYUR010000232.1 GCA_012517645.1 Treponema sp. | reverse complement strand
GAGTTAGCAGGCTGTTGACAAAGGCGAGGGCGCCTTTGTCAACAGCTTCCTTAACGTCGCAATTGCGCAGAAAAGCGTAAACTTTTCGAGCAATTGCATAGCAGGGCGCTGACAAGCTTCGAGTTTGTCAGCACCCTGTTAGGCATCTGCGGGACTCAAGCACGGAGAGCACGGAGAAAAGGAAAGGATGAGGATAGTTGAGGCTTTTTTAAAAGTAACCGACTTTTGGAATTGGCTCAATTCTTTGTTTCACGTGAAACAAAAGGCCGCCCTGCGGGGGGCGGCCCGTGTGTTTCACGTGAAACTAGCATTCCGATAACGCCAAGGAATCACCCGTAAAACTTTACCACAGAGACACAGAGAGCACAGAGGATGAATCGGGGAAGAACCTATCCATTCCCACTCTCCATCCTGTTGATCCTATATCGATCCTGTTATCCTGTCACACTTCTTTTCCACCAGATCAGGTAGTGGATTCCAGTTCCTCAGGTCCTTCCTCGTCCTCCCGCACGATCCGGTCCAAGCCGATCACGAAGTCGGGTTTGTCGATATTCACGATCCGGACGCCCCGGGCCTGTCGACCCTGGGTCGGGACGGAATCGGCCGGCAGTTTCAGGGTCTTCCCCTGGGAGGTGATCACCACGACCTCGTCCCGGGCTCGGACGGCGATGGCTCCCACCAGCTCCCCCGTCCGGTCGTCGGGATCGTAAATGCGCTGTCCCCGGGTTGCCCGTCCGTGGGAGTTGTACTCGTCGAAGCGTACGCGCTTCCCGTAGCCGAACTCCGAGAGGATGAGCATCCGCTCGTCGGGGTTCACGGGCAGCATGGCGCACAGCTCGTCCGCGTCTTCGAGCCGGATCCCGCAGACCCCCCGGGAAGCCCGTCCCATGACGCGCACGTCCTCTTCCGTGATCCGCAGGGCCTGGCCGCGCCGGGTTATCAGGACCACCTCGTCCTTGCCTCCGGTCCGGCAGGCGCTCACAAGCCGATCCCCCTCGTCCAGGTTGATGGCTATGATCCCCCGGGTCTTGGCGTTGGCGAAGTCCCGGGTGGCAACCTTCTTGACGACCCCCCGGAGGGTCCCCATGAAGAGGAACTCGGTCTCCGAGAACTCCTTGAGGTCCACGACGGTGGTGATCTCCTCGTTCTGGGAGATCGCCAGGAGGCTCTTGATGTGGGCACCTCGAGCCTGCCGGGAGGCCTCGGGGATCTCGTGGACCTTGAGCCAGTAGGCTTTCCCCGCGGAGGAAACGAACAGTATGTAGTCGTGGGTGTTGGCGATGAAGATCTGTTCCAGGAAGTCGTCCTCCAGGAGGGCCGTGGAATTGGAGCCCTTGCCCCCCCGGCCCTGGCTGCGGTAGGCCGCCGTGGACACCCGTTTGATGAAGCCCTTGTTGGATAGGAGGATGACCATCTCCTCCTTCTTGATCAGGTCCTCGATGTTGATGGCCTCGATCTCGTCCGGGACGATCTCCGTACGACGAGGATCTCCATACTTTTTTGCCAGGGCGAGGGTCTCGTCCTTGACCACGGCCCGGATCTTGGCCTCGCTGGACAGGAGGTCCTTGAGGTAGGCGATGGTCGCCTCGGTTTCCCGGAGTTCGGCCTCGAGCTTTTCGGTCTCCAGGGAGGTGAGTTTCGCCAGGCGCATGTCCACGATGGCCTGGGACTGTACCTCGTCCAGGTCGAAGCGCTCCATGAGCCCTTTCTTGGCGGCCTCCACGTCCTTGGCGGCCTTGATGATCCGGACCACCTCGTCGATGTTCCGCAGGGCGATCATCATCCCCCGCAGGAGGTGGGCCTTCTCCTCGGCCTTGCGCAGGTCGTACCGGGACCGGCGCGTCACTACCTCGACTCTATGTGCGACGAAGCAGGAGACGATGTCCGCCAGGCCCAGGAGCTTGGGCTGGCCCTTGACCAGGGCCAAGTTGATGACCCCGAAGGTGGACTGCAGGGCGGTATGGGTGAAGAGCTGGTTCAGGATGAGCTTGGGGATCGCTCCCTTCTTGAGCTCGATGACCACCCGGATGCCCTCCCGGTCGGACTCGTCCCGAAGGTCCGAAACCCCCTCGATCACCTTGTCCCGGATAAGCTCCGCGATCCGGGAGACTAGGCTGGCCTTGTTCACCGCGTAGGGGATCTCGGTGAAGATGATCTGTTCCTTACCGCCCTTCAGGGTCTCGATCTGGAATTTCCCCCGAACCACGATCTTGCCCTTGCCGGTGATGTAGGCTTCCCGGATTCCCCGGCGGCCGAAGATGATGCCCCCGGTGGGGAAATCCGGTCCCTGGAGATGGCGCATGAGCCCGTCCACGGAGATCTCCGGATCGTCGATGTAGGCCGCTATGGCCTCCCCGGCTTCCAGGAGATTGTGGGGCGGCATGTTCGTGGCCATGCCGACGGCGATGCCGGAGGAACCGTTCACCAGGAGGTTCGGCAGCGCCGAGGGCAGGACCGAGGGCTCCTTCAAAGACTCGTCGTAGTTCGGGACGAAGTCCACGGTCTCCTTGCCCAAGTCGCCGAGCATCTCCTCGCCCACCCGGGAGAGCTTGGCTTCGGTGTACCGGGATGCGGCGGGCGGATCCCCGTCGATGGAGCCGAAGTTGCCCTGCCCCTGGACCAGGGGATACCGAAGGGAAAAGCCCTGGGCCATGCGGACCAAGGCGTCGTACAGGGAGAGGTCGCCGTGGGGGTGGTACTTTCCCATGGCGTCGCCGGTGATGCGGGCGCTCTTCTTGGTCGGGGCGTTCGGACGGAGGCCCAGCTCGTCCATGGCGAAGAGAAGCCGCCGGTGTACGGGCTTGAGTCCGTCCCGGGCGTCCGGAAGCGCGCGGCTCACGATGACGCTCATCGCGTAGTTCAGGTAGGCGGTCTTTACCTCGTCGTCAATGGAGACTGGGATCGTCTTGCCGGTCAGTTCAGCCATGGAAGACAACTCCTGCTTTCCGGGATCATACGTCCAGGTTCTGGACGTAGACGGCGTTCTCTTCGATGAACTTCCGCCGGGGTTCGACCTGCTCGCCCATCAGGGTGGTGAAGACCTCCTCGGCCTCCACCGCGTCCTCCATGCGGATCTGCATGATGCTGCGTCGGGCCGGATCCATGGTGGTCTCCCAGAGCTGGTCGGGGTTCATCTCGCCCAAGCCCTTGTACCGCTGGACGTTGATCTTTTCGGGGTCCTTTCCGATGGATGCAAGGATCCGGTCTTTTTCGGCGTCGTCGTAGGCGTAGTGGACCTGCTTGTCGAAGGCGATCTTGTACAGGGGCGGCATGGCCAGGTAGACGTGGCCCCTCTCCAGCATCTCTGTCATGTACCGGTAGAAGAAGGTCAATAGCAGGGTCCGGATGTGGGATCCGTCCACGTCCGCGTCCGCCATGATGATGACCTTGTGGTAGCGGAGCTTGGAGATGTCGTAATCCTCCCCGATCCCCGTGCCCAGGGAGGCGATGATGGGCTGGAGCTTGTCGTTTCCGATGACCTTGTCGATGCGGGTCTTCTCCACGTTCAGCATCTTGCCCCAGAGGGGAAGAATAGCCTGGAAGCTCCGGTCCCGGCCCATCTTTGCCGAACCGCCGGCGGAATCCCCCTCCACGATGAAGATCTCGCACTTGGCCGGATCCTTCTCCGAGCAGTCCGCCAGCTTTCCGGGAAGTCCCGAATTGTCCAGAAAAGACTTTCGCCGGGTCAGCTCCCGGGCCTGTCGGGCCGCGATGCGGGCCTTGGCGGCCAGGACGGTTTTTTCCAGGATGGCGTTGATTACCTCGGGATAGGTCTCGAAGTAGAGAGTGAACTGGTCGTTGCAGAAGGACTCCACGATCCCCTTAACTTCGGAGTTGCCCAGCTTGCCCTTGGTTTGGCCCTCGAACTGGGGGTTCTGTACCTTCACGGACAAAACGGCCGCGAGTCCCTCCCGGACATCGTCCCCGGACAGGGTATCCTCTATCTTTTTGGCAAGCTTGCTCTTCTTGAGGTACTCGTTGAGGATCCGGGTCAGGGAGCTCTTGAACCCGATCAGGTGGGTGCCGCCCTCCCGGGTGTTGATCCCGTTCACGAAGGCGAACATGGTCTCGTTGAAGGTATCGTTGTATTGGAGTCCGACCTCGATCTCCACGTCCTCCCGGATACCGGAAAAGTAGATGGGCTCCTTGTGCAGGACCGTCTTGTTCTTGTTCAGGTACTCCACGAACTGACGCAAGCCCCCGTCGAACCGGAACTCGTGGGTCTTGGGGGTCGAAAGGCGCTCGTCCGTAAGGGTGATCGTGACGCCCTTGTTCAGGAAGGCCAGTTCCCGCAGGCGGCCCGCCAGGACGTCGAAGGAAAAGACCGTGGACTCGAAGATCGAGGGATCCGGTTGAAACCGGATCACAGTTCCCCGTTTGTCCGTCGTGCCCAGGATGGAGACGGGCGCTTCGGGAATGCCCAGCCGGTAGCGCTGGAAATAGATGGAACCATTGAGGTGGACGAAGGCCTCGCAGACCGAGGACAGGGCGTTGACCACGGAGACCCCGACGCCGTGCAAACCCCCGGACACCTTGTAGGAACCCTTGTCGAACTTGCCCCCCGCGTGGAGCTTGGTCATGACGATCTCCAGGGCCGAGACCTTTTCCGTAGGGTGCTGGTCCACGGGGATGCCCCGGCCGTTGTCCGTAACCCGCACGATGTCGTTGGGCTCCAAGACGACATCGATGCGGTCGCAGTGGCCCGCGAAGGCCTCGTCGATGGAGTTGTCCACAACCTCGTAGACCAGGTGATGGAGCCCGTCCAGGCCCGTGGAGCCGATGTACATCCCCGGGCGCTTCCGGACGGCTTCGAGGCCTTTCAATACCTGGATGTTCTGGGCAGAATATGTAGATTCCATACGGGTACCTATCATCGTGGAATGTCGCGGCGGTGTTCCGCGGTTCGGAACAGGCGAGCGCGGTTCTGCATCCGTCGATGGAAGAAAGGACTTGCCGAACCTGGTTTGGGCATTATACTCGTTCCCGGGAGGAAAGACAAGGCAAGCCGCCTTTCGAGGCCAGGAATTACAGACAGTCATGGCATTGTGGATATCTTGTTGATAATCCAATAACCCATTGCTCATAAAGGAATAACAGACCCGGCGACACCGCCCGTCCTTGTCCGGCCCTCGGATTGAATATTGTATTTTGTTGTTTGTAAAATAATTATACGGAAGGAAACCGGTTCGGAACCCTTCCGGGGAGCTCAGGATCTATGGCCGTATGCTTCAGGATTCATTACAGGCCGAATGGTTTTCTTGACTCATTGTGGATAACTTGTGAAAGTATGGTACCGTACAGGGATATGAGAGGCGTGACGGAATGAATGAAATAGATTACTCCCCCTTCTGGAACGAGGCGTTCAAACAGCTGGAGCAGGAGATCGGGGAACATGAGTTCACCATCTGGTTCAACATCGAGTACGCCGGGGCCACTCCGGACACGATCCGGGTCCGGGTTCCCTCCTCCTTCTACCGGGACCAGTTCATCAAGGCCTACCAGAAAATCCTCGAGGCAAAATTGGCGGACCTGACGGGCAAGAACCTGTCCCTGGAATTCATCGTGGAGAAGAAACCGGCGTCGCCGGAACCGGCCAAGATCCCCGTGCAGAAACCCTCGGACCCCGCTCCGGCGACCTCGGCGACCACGGCGCCCCCCCGCCCCGCGCGGTCCAAACACCCCAGTCTTCGGGCGGACCTCACCTTCGAGAATTTCGTCATCGGGGAGAACAACTCCTTTGCGGCCAACGCGGCCCTGGCCATAGCCAAGAACCCCGGAACCGCGTACAACCCCTTCTTGATCTACGGCGGGGTGGGTCTGGGCAAGACTCACCTGATGCATTCCATCGGCAACCGGGTCTGGCAGGAATCCGGAAAGACCAAGATCATCTGCCTTTCCGCGGAAGAGTTCACCAACGAGTTCATCCAGTCCATCCACGACAAGACCACCCACGCCTTCAAGAACAAGTACCGTCAGGCGGACATTCTGCTGATCGACGACATCAACTTTCTGGAAAAGAAGATGGGCAGCCAGGAAGAGCTTTTCCACACCTTCAACGCCCTGTACGACACGAACAAGCAGATGGTCTTCACCTGCGACCGTCCCGTGTCGGAACTGAAGAATCTCTCGGACCGCCTTCGAAGCCGGTTCGAGAGGGGCCTGAACGTGGATCTCCAGCCTCCCAACTACGAAACCCGTTGCGCCATCCTCCGCAAAAAGGCCGAGGATGCCCGGCTTCCCGTGCCGGCGGAAGTGACGGACATCATAGCCAGGAACATCTCCACGAACGTGCGGGATCTGGAGGCGGCCCTGATGAAGCTGAGCGCCTACGCCGCCCTGGTCGGCAAGGAGATCACCCTGGAGATCGCCCAGCAGCAGCTCAAGGACGTCTTCAGCCAATCCAAGCACGGCAACGTCACGATCGACCATATACTCCGGGTGGTAGCCGACCACTTCAAGATATCCTACGGGGATCTCAAGGGGAAAAAGCGCACCAAGAACATCGCCTTCCCCCGTCAGGTCGCCATGTACATCGCCCGCGAGATCACCGAATACTCCACCACGGAGCTGGGCCTGGAGTTCGGAGGACGGGATCACACTACGGTGATGCACGGTTGCCAGAAGATCGAAGAGCGTCTCAAGCTGGATCCCGGCCTGGAAACCACGATCCATCAGATCGTGACCGCCGTGAAGGAGATGAGCGCCAAAGGGTAGTCGGCTTGGACTTCCGGACTCGCCGGGGAGGACGCCAAAATGGGCGGGAAACATCCGGGAACATACCCGGGAGCGGCTGCCTTTCGGTGCAAAGATCGAGGGCTTCGAGGATTTGTGGATATCGATCCGGTGATTCCGGAAAAATCATCCCCAAGGCAAATACTAGAGCCTGCGATACTTGTGCCGTCTATCCACAGATCCAGGACCTTTATTACTATTGCTACTGAATTTAAATAGTTCTACAGATACAATAGATACGCCTGTTCCGGCTCCGGTCCCAAGTTTTTCCCCGACCGCATCGATCCGTAGCCGTATACGTTCCGTTTCAGAATCCCTTTCCTTCTCTGTGCACTTTGTGCATTCCTTGGTATATACTGGAACCTCTCCTTTTCCGTTGTTCTAGGCCGGAAAAACGTGGTAGAGTACCCGAAGAGGTGGAAACATGAAGGTTACCTGCGAAAAAAACGCTTTAGCCAAGGAAATATCCTTTGCCCAGGAAATAATCGCCTCGAAAAACGCCCTTTCCATCATGTCCAACGTTCTGTTGGAAGCCTCCGACAGGGCTTTGACCATACGCGCCACGGACATAAAAGTCGGCTTTGAAACCAGGATCCCCGTGGACGTCGCGGTTCCGGGATCCGTCACGGTCTTTTGCGACAAGCTTTCCGGCATACTCTCGAGCATCCCCGAGGGGGACATCGAATTGGAGTACGATGACGCGAAGATCGTTGTGAAGCCCCAGTTCAAGAAGGTTCGCTTCCAGCTGAAGACCATTTCCAGCGAAAAGTTCCCGGAGCTTCCCCAGGCCGACGAGGCGGCGTGGTTCTCCCTTCCCGCCAAGGACCTGAAGGAGATGATCACCCAGACGGTCTTCGCGGTTTCCGACGACGAAACCCGGTATTTCATGAACGGGGTTTTCCTGGAGCGGACCCCCGAGGGTCTGGTCATGGTCGCTACGGACGGCAGGAGGCTGGCCTACGTCCGGAAGGACATCAGCTCCTCGGTCCCCGACTTCAAGGGGGTGATCGTTCCGCCCAAGATCCTGACCTTGATCCTCAAGCACGCCGCGGACGAGGGGCCTGTGGATCTTGCGGTCACGGAAAAGAATCTCTTCGTCCGATTCGGAACGTACCAGGTGAGTTCCGTCCTGATCGAGGGGCAGTTTCCGAATTACCAGAAGGTCATACCCCAAAACCAGTCCCGATTCTTCATCCTGAACCGGGCGGAAACCCTGGACGCCCTTCGCCGGGTTTCCATTTTCGTGGAGCAGAAATCCCGTCGGACCTTCTTCAATCTTTCCGCGGGAAGCCTCTCGGTCTCCTCCGAGGAAAGCGAACTGGGTACCGCCAAGGAGGAAATCCCCTGTCGCTACTCCGGGGAGGACACCTTGCTGGCCCTGAACTACAAGTACCTGGAGGATCCGTTCCGGGTGATCAAGTCCGACGAGATTCGAATCGAGTTCACCGAGCCGAATCGGGCCATCACGGTCAAGCCCGAACCTGGGGCGGACTATTTCCATATCATCATGCCCATGCAGCTCGAGTGACCCGGGAGAATGTTCGAAACCATCACCACCCGTCGGTTCCGTAACCTGGAGGATGCCTCGACGGACGTCGGGGCCCGTCGGGTGTTCCTTGTCGGCGAGAACGGCCAGGGCAAGACGAATTTCCTGGACGCGGTCTATAGCCTCTGCTACGGCGCATCCTTCCGGGGGGCGAGCGACGCGGAGGCGGCCCGGCACGGCGAGGAGGAATGGTCCCTCTCGGCGGATACCCGGCTCGGCCCGGAGGATCCGCGATCCAGGGTATCCGTGAGCTATCGTTCCGGCCGCAAGGGCGCCCTCCTGGACGGAAAGTCCGTGCCGGACCGCAAGGCGATGATCGAGCGCAACCCCGCGGTGGTCTTCTGCCCCTCGGACATGGACTTCGCCCAGGGCGAGCCGGAGCGCCGCCGCTTTTTCCTGGATCAGACCGCCAGCCTCGTCTCCCCCGCCTATCTGGACAGCCTGCGCTCCTACCGGAAGGTCCTGCGGATGCGGAACCTGTCCTTGAAGGAGCGGCGCCTGGACGTCCTCGAGGTGCTGGACGAACAGCTCTCGGAGCACGGGGCCGTCCTGAGGGACCGGAGGGCGGAGATCCTGGGTCTCTTTGATCCGGTGTTCGCGGAGCGATATGAATCCGTTTCCCGCCTGGGCGTTCGGGTGGGGCTGGAGTACCGTCCCTCCTGGAAGCCGGGGGCCGGCCCGGAGGAGATCGCGGCGGCCCTTCGGGCGCGCCGGCAGGAGGAGCTTGCCCTGGGCATGACCCTTTCCGGTCCGCACCGGGACCGGTTCCGGTTCACCGTGGAGGGGGGCGATTTCTCCGCCTTCGCCTCCACCGGACAGCTTCGCCTCCTGGCCCTGACCCTTCGGAGCGCCCAGGCGGGGTTCTGCGCGGAGCGGACCGGGCGGGAGCCCCTTCTCCTGCTGGACGACGTCCTGCTGGAGCTGGACCCGGAAAAGCGGCGGCGCTTTATGGAAAACCTTCCCCCCCACGGGCAGGCCTTCTTCACCTTCCTTCCCGGGGAACCCTACGGGGACTATGCGGCGGATTCCACGATGGTATACTGGGTGAGCGATGGACGACTTTCGGATACGGACCGCCGCTGAGCTCATTTCCGCCCTGATCTCTCCGAAGGCCGCGGAGGCCGCGGGGACCTGGGCCAAGGTCACGGGCGCCTGGCCTGCCCTGGCGGGGGATCGGGCGGCTCCCCACTCCCGTATAGCGGACATCGAAAACCATGTGGTGACCGTGGAGGTCGACCATCCCGGGTGGGTCCAGCTTCTCCAGTTTCGTCAGTCCCGGCTTTTGGAGGAGATGCGAAGGAAGTTCCCGGCCCTGGATATCCGGGCCCTCCAGTTCCGGCTCGCCCGGAGGGGTGGATCCGCGACGCCCCCGGAGGCCCCCCCTCCGGAGCCGGCCCCGGGGACCGGGAGCGTACGCCCCGAGGCCCCGGAGAACCCGCCCTCCTCCGCCCCGCTCCGGCTGGACCCGGACGCCGTCGAGGACGAGTCCCTGCGGAAGGCTCTTTCCGGGCTTCGGGACGCCTTCGAGGGTCGGTGAGCCGACCGGCGCCCCTCGATCCGTTGACCAAGAGACCCGGAAGCCGTATAATCCCCGAGCTTATACCACGAATCCGAAGGCGGTCCGGTTTGGAGCTGTCGCTCCCCCGGAACGCCTGCCAATAGCAAGGAGCACCTCGCCATGAAGCGCACGTACCAGCCCAGCCGGACCCGTCGGGTCCGCAAGTTCGGCTTTCGGGCCCGGATGAAGACCGTGGGCGGCCGCCTCGTCCTCAAGCGCCGCCGAGCCAAGGGGCGGATCAAGCTGAGCATTTCCGACGAAGGCAAGAAGTACTGATCCCGTGGGGAACGATGCCGGGGAGGCGGAGCGCTGTACCTTCCGGAAGCGCGAACGTCTCCGCGAACGATCGGATATCGACAGGGCTTTCAAGCAGGGAATCCGGTACTCGGTGAAAGGCATGCGCCTTCACGTCGTTCCGAACGGAACGGCCGCAGTCCGGGCCTTGTTCGTCCCCGTGCGAAAGTACGGGTGCGCGGTCCTGCGCAACCGTGCCCGGCGCCTGGTATCCGAGGCCTACCGCCTCGTAAAATCCAGGATAGCTCCGGGCAGGGATCTGGTCTTCGTCCTGTACCCCGGCACCGATTCCTTCGATGAACGATCGGGTCAGGTGGAGCGGGTGCTTCGCCTGGCGGGCGCCATGCCCGGGGGAACATGCGAGCGATCCTCTCGGCGGTCTTGATCGGCCTCATCCGGTTCTACCGGGCCGTTATCTCTCCGCTCAAGCCGCCGTCCTGCCGCTTCTATCCCACCTGTTCGGAATACGCGCTTGAAGCCGTTCGTAAGCACGGACCCTGGAAGGGGACCGGGTTGGCGGTACGCCGGATCCTGCGCTGTCACCCTATGAACCCCGGAGGCTTTGACCCAGTACCATGATGAACGACAATCAATCCGACAAGGCGTTCGATTCCAAGACCATCCTGGCGATCGTCCTATCCGTCCTCGTGATGGCGGGCGGTACCTGGATCCAGCAGAAATTCTGGCCCACCCCGACCGCTCCCGCTCCCCAGCCCGCGGCGACCCAGCCGGCCGCAGCTCCCGCGCCGTCCGCGACGGCCGCGGTTCCCGGGCTTCCGGCATCGGGGACCGCTCCCGTGATCGCGGCCGCGGAGTTCGAGGCTCCCTCCGCGGAGGCGACGTACACCGTCAAAACCGACGTGATGGAGGCGGTCTTCACGAACCGGGGAGGCGAGCTCGTCTCCCTTCGCCTGCCCAAGCACGCGGACAAGGACGGGGTTGTCGAGCTGATCGACGCCCCCCGGGGAGAGGCCCAGGCCTTCTCCCTGTCCCTGGGAGGGCCGAACGCCCCGCCCCTGCGGGAGCTCCTGAACTTCCGCCGGATCGACGACCGGACCGTGGAGTTCTGGCGGACCTTCCTGCCCGCCGACGGCGCCGGAAGCGCGTTCACCCTACGGAAGCGGTTCACCTTCGTTCCCGGGGAGTACATGTTCCGTCTGGAGATCGTACTGGAGAACTCGGTGAACGACGTCCTGCCCCTGACGGCGGAGGGCTTCGCGTACACCCTGACCTACGGGCCCCGGATCGGTCCGACCATCCACGAGGGCGGTCGCTACGCGGATTTCCGCAAGCTCACAGCCCTGGAAAACGGGAAGAAGAAGATCATCAACCCCAAGGGCGGCGTGGAGACCACGGACCGCCGGGCCGCCTGGAGCGCCGTGGCGGGCAAGTACTTCACCCTGATCGTGCTTCCCGACGCCACTCCCTATACCACGACCTACCGCTCCCATACGGAGAACGGAAAGTCGGACCTCTCTTCCCTGGCCTTCTCCCGGCCGGTCATCAAGGCCAGCCGCCAGACGGACATCTTCCACATCTACTTCGGTCCTAAATCCTCCCGGGAGCTTGTGCGGTATGACGACTCCTCCAAGAACGCCTTCGGGCGGACCGGGGACAAGCTGGAGGAGGTCATGGAGGGAGGAAACATCCTGGGCTGGCTCGAGGCTATCCTCAAGGTGGGCCTGAACTTCTTCTACAGCCTCATCCCGAACTACGGGATCGCGATCATCCTGCTGACCATCCTGACCAAGGTGCTGATGTACCCGATCACGGCCAAGGGATCCCAGGGCACCGCCCGGATGCAGGAGCTCCAGCCCAAGATCCAGGAGATCCAGGCCAAGTACAAGAACAACCCCCAGAAGATGAACCAGGAGATGGCGGAGTTCTACAAACGGGAAGGCTACAACCCTATGTCGGGCTGCCTGCCCTTGCTGATCCAGTTCCCCATCTTCATCGCCATGTACAACCTCTTCAACAACCATTTCGACCTGCGGGGGGCCAGCTTCATCGCGGGCTGGATCTCCGACCTCTCCCAGCCCGAGGCCATCTACAAGTTCGCCGAGCCGATCAACCTGGTGATCTGGAAGATGAGCGCCATCCGGGGTCTGCCCGTCATCTACGTGGCCAGCCAGCTGTTGTACGGGAAGTTCACCCAGCAGCCCCAGTCGGGCGGGCAGAGCGCCAGCCAGATGAAGATCATGATGTACGGCATGCCCATCATGTTCTTCTTCATCCTCTACGACGTTCCCTCCGGACTCCTGGTCTACTGGATCGTGTCCAACGTCCTTACCATCGGCCAGCAGGCGGTCATCAACCGGATGATCCACAAGAAGAAGCAGGCCGCGGCGTCGTCCGCCCCCGTTCTCGTACCGGAAGGGTCCTCCAACAGAAAGAAGCCGGCCGCCCCCGTCATCGCCCCGGTCAAGGGCCGGAAGGGCAAGGGGAGGTAATCCGATGGTGTACGAATTCGAAGGGAGAACCGAAAAGGAAGCCATCGACGTGGCCGCGGCGGAGCTCGGCCTGGCCCGGGACGAGTTCGACGTCGAGATCCTGGAAACCCAGTCCGGCGGACTCTTCAAGAAGGGCAAGGTACGGCTTCGGGTCCACGTGCACTCCAATGCCCGGCCGGCGCCGATCTCCGAGGCGGCGGCGGCCCAGGCCGCGGGCCGGCCGATCCCGGAACCCCGGTACGACCGGGAGGGCCGCGGTGTCCGCCGGGAACGCGGCGCGGATTCCGCGGGCGAACCCCGCGGGGCGGCGTCCCGGCAAGCGGCCCCGAGCCCCGAGGGGGCGGACGAGTTCGAGGCGAAGATCCTGGAGTTCGTGAAGACCACGGTGGAGAAGATGGGGTACGCCTGCGAGGTGTCCGTCCTCTTCCGGGAGGACAAGAAGCTCGGGGTCCGCCTGGACAGCGAGCACGCCTCGATCCTGATCGGCAAGAAGGGCAAGAACCTGGACGCCCTCCAGCTCCTGGTCAACGTCTACGCCGGCCGTCTGGGGCGGGAGGATCTCCGGATCGTCATCGATTCCGAAAACTATCGGATCCGCCGGGAGGAAGCCCTGGTCAAGCTCGCCTACGAGTCCGCGGAAAAGGTCCGCAGGACCCGGGGCTCCCTGCTGTTGGAGCCGATGAACCCCTTCGAGCGGAGGATCATCCACACGACCTTGAACGATATCGTGGACGTGGAAACCAAGAGCGAGGGAGAGGGCCTCTATAAGCAGGTCCGGGTGCTCTGGAAGGGAGCCAAGCGCTGATTCGGAGGAAGTAGGCTCGAAATTCTTTCGAACCTGCGCTACCATTACGCCGTGCGGGCGGGGTCTCGGCCGGCGTGCGGAATCCCGTCCCTCATCGGCTAGGTAAGGGAGGGATTCCGATGGGTATCCTGTCCGCGGCCAGAACACGGAAGAATCCGACGATCCCTGCTCCCGGGGAAGCGGGAAGCCGGGGCTCCGGACGCACGGCCTTCGACGAACTTTCCCGGGCTTCCGCGCTCCTCTCGGCGGGGACGGATTTCGGGGATCTCGAATCCATCCTGGTGGAACAGGCCTGCGACATAACCCGGTCCGATCTGGCGGCTCTCTACCTTTACACCGGGGATTCCCGAGATCCCAAGACGCCCCTCCGGCTCTCCTACAAACGGGGTCCCTGGTCCGTGCCCGCCTCCCTGGTCCGATCCGGGGAGGCGCTCTCGTTTCTGGAGGACTGCGGGGAAGCGGCCGTCTTGAACCGCCGCCGAACCTGCGCCTTGGAGGGAATCCTCCTGAATCCGGAGATGGTCTCCGGAATGGCCCTGCCCGTGGCGGTTCCCAAGGCCTCCGTCGGAATCCTCTTCGTCAACTCCAAATCCGAGAACCACTACGACCGGATCCGGTTGAATTTCCTGGGCTCCTTCTGCGCCCTGGCCGCGGGGATGCTCCGGAGCTCCCGGCTCTTCCAGGAGCTCAAGGAGCACGCCGCGGTCATCGAGTCCCTGGAGCGCTACCAGGAGAGCGTCTTCTCCTCCATGACGAACCTCCTCCTGACCACGGAACGGGACGGCACGGTCCGCTACTTCAACGAGGAGGCGGCCCGCGCCCTCGGTCTGGAGGACGGGGACATCGGGAGACCCCTGACCCAGGTCCTGGGTCCCCGGGTGAACCCCCGGATCTTGAAGACCATCGAGGAGTCCCTGTCCACGGGTTCCACCATCCTGGGAGTCGAGGGGATCGCGGCGGGCGCCCGAGGGGACCTGGACTTTTCCCTGAATCTCTCCCCCATCCGCGGGAAGCGGTCGGACCGGCACGACGGGCTCACCCTCCTGTTCACCGACCAGAGCCGGGAACGGGCTCTCAAGGAAAAGATGAACCTGGTCGTCGAGGAGCGCCGGGTCATCAAGGACATGTTCAGCCGCTACCTGTCCAGCGAGGTCGTCCAGAGCCTCATGGAAGCCCCGGACCAGATACGCCTCGGGGGGTCGGGCAAGAAGGCCACGGTCTTCTTCGCGGACATCCGGGGTTACACGTCCTTCTCCGAGGGCCGCACTCCCGAGTACATCGTCGAGGTCCTGAACGAGTACTTCTCCCAGGCCGTCGAGGTGGTCCTGAAGTACCGGGGCTTCATCGACAAGTTCATCGGGGACTGCATCATGGCCGCCTGGGGGGTGCCTATGACCAGCGAAAGCGAAGATGCCCTGAACGCCGTGTCCTGCGCCTTGGAAATCCAGAAGCTGATCGAGGACCCGAAGCGCAGCTTCTTCCGGGGGGACGCGGAGCATTTGAAAGTGGGTATCGGCATGCATACCGGGTACCTGGTGGCCGGAAACCTGGGTTCCTCCCGGAGGATGAACTACTCGGTGATCGGGGATACCGTGAACGTGGCCGCCCGCCTGGAGGGGGTGGCCAAGGCGGGAGAGGTGATCATCACCGAGGACACCCGAAAGCTCCTGGGGGGAGCCTTCCAGCTGGAGGAGCGGGAACCCGTCAAGGTCAAGGGTAAGGCTGAGCCTATCCATATTTACCGGGCCCTGCGACGCCGCTAAAGACCGGAGGTGTATCATGGAACCTATCGTCGGTTTCTTGGCCGGGATTCCCACGGGAACCTGGATCGCGGCGGGGATCGCGGCGGCTGTCGCTGCGGCCGCGGTACTGACCCTGTCCGCCCGGGCCCGGTTCCGCCGCTTCGTGCGGACCGCGGCCCTGGACCCCTCGGCCCTGGGAGGCCGGAAGCTTTCCCCGGGAACCCTCGCCCTTCGGGAGCGCTACGTGGTACGGCGAGCCCGGGGTGGATTCCGGGGCAATCCCGGGCCCTTCCCCGGTCTGCCCGCGGCCCTGGGCTACGGGGAGAGGTGGATCTCCACCCTGGAACGGGGAGGAAACCGCCGAACCCTTTCCCGGGTCCTGGAGTTCCTGCCGGACACCGGCCTGTTCGCGTGTTTCCGGGCCGCCCTGCGCAGCGAAGCCCTGGGCCGGCAGCTCCTGGAATGGGCGGGGACCGAGGCCGGCGCCTTCGCGTTCCGGAGGATAGCTCTGTCCGGCCCGGGCCGGGATTTCGACGGGACCAAGGCCCGGATCCTGCTGGCGGATCGGCTGGACGAGGTTCGGGAGCTCCTGGGCGACCCCGAGTGGGCGGTCCGGGTTTTCGCGGTCCGGATCCTTCTGGGGGACGGGGACGAACGGACCGCTAGGAGCCTCCGTTCCTGCCTGGCGGACCCCCACCCCCTGGTGCGCCGTCTGGTCGTGGACGGCTGGACGAACCCGGATCGAAAGGACTTCTTCAAGGGTCTGTACGACATCATGATATCCGACCCGGTCTTGGAGGTTCGCTCCTCCGCCAAGGCCCGGATCCGGAAGGACTTCTCGGATCTCTATTCCCCGGACCCGGGCTCCATGACTCCCGAACAGGTCCTGCATTTCCTTGAGCTGTTGGATTCCCGGGATCCTTCGGACGAGGGGATCGCGTTCAAATACCTCGAGTCGGAGGTTCCGGAGGAGCGGCTGGCCTCGGCGGAATGCCTTCAGGCGAGCGGTGCCCTGGCTAGGATCCTGGAAACCGCGGAGCTCGGGGACGCCGAGGAGCTTGAACGCAGGTTCCGGCTCCTGGACGCGGCGGCGGAACTCCAGGTCACCGACTTCCTTTCCAAGGTCGATACCATGGAGAGCGACGGGGCCTTCCACCTGGCCGCCCGGATCCTGGCCCGGGCCGGGGATCGGAAACACATCGCGACCCTGGCCCGGCGCTGGTTCCCCCGGATGGGGCCGCCTCCCTATACGCCGGAGCGCCTGGGCATCTACGACCTTATCCTGGCTGCCTCCCGTGCCCGGGGAGGAGAGGACGCCTGCGAGCTGGTGGTGGCGGAGCTCAACGCCCGAAGGAATCAGCCGGAGCTGGCGGCCAACATCCTCATGTCCCTGGAAGGCAACCAGGGTCCCTGCGTGTTCCCGGCTTTGCAGGGACTCTTTCTGGACCCGACCTTCGGACTGCGGGCCCAGCTCCGGGCCGCCCTGTTGGGCCAGCCTCGGGACCAGGTGGTTCCCCTGGCCCTGTCCCTGGTGAGGGCGGATCGGGCGTCCCTTCCCCGGGTCGTCCGGAAGGACGCTCTCTACCTGATCGGGGAGCTTAAACTCACCGGAGCCCTTCAGCGGGCCCTGGAATCCCTGCCCCTGCTGGATGCGGAGGAGATCTCCGATTTCGCTCCCGTGCTGGCCGGAGCCGACATGGACGCCTTCGAGCGGAAGGCCCGGTATATCCTGGACGGCGTGGACGCCCCGACCCGGGCGGCGGTCATAGCCGCCCTGCCCGCAACGGGCTCCAAGTCCTTCCTATCGGACGTGAAGGCGGCCCTCCGGGATGCGGACCCCGACGTTCGGGTGGCGGCGGCCCGGGCCCTGGCGGGCTTCCACGAGGGCAAGGCCCTGGCTTCCGGAGGCCTGGATCTATTGAGGGATCCTGTAGAGCGGGTCCGGGTCGCGGCCGCCTCGGCCTTGGCCATGGAGGGCGGGGCGGCGGTCCTTCAGGGCCTGCGGTCCGTTCTGGAGGATCCCAACGAGGTGGAAGAGGTCAAGCGTTCCTTGATTCGGGGACTGGGACGAGCGTCCGACGTCGGTAGCCTGGACCTCTTGGCGGATATCCTGGGCGAACAGGAGGCGCTCCGGGAGGATGTGTACCCGGCCCTGGCGGCTCGCGTATCCAAGCGCGATCTGGAACGCCTTATCGAGCGGTTCAAGGACGCCACGGGGGACCTGAAGGCCCTGCTGGCCGAGGGCTTCCGGCGCATGGGCGGGACCGGGGAGCGCACCCTGGCGGCCCTCCTGGAGGAGGATATCGCCTCCCTCAAACCCTACATCGTCCAGGTTCTGGAGGCGCAGGGCTACGTGGAGGCTCGGATCCAGGAGCTCAAGCACCGGGACCCGAAGGTTCGACGGGACGCCGCCGCGGCGCTCTCCTCTGTGGGCAGCCTCTCCGCCTTCCGGGGCATAGTCCTGGCGGCCCGGGATCCGGATCCGGAGGTCCGCGTGGCGGTAACCCGGGCCCTGGAGCGCCTGGCGGGTCCCGAGGGTGCGTCCCTTCTGGCGGAGCTGGAATCGGACCCGAATCCCAGGGTGCGCAAGTACGTGCTGTGGGCCCTGGAGAGGGTCAAGGCCAAGAGTCTGTAGGAATACGAGAACCGGGAGGACGCCGTGAAGAACCCCATGAAAGCGCTCGTGATCGTCCTGATCCTGTTGTCCGCCCCCGCCTGGGCCCAGATCCAGAAGCCTACCGCTGAGATCCGGCGGTTCCAGGTGGAGGCCTTGACCCTTCGGGACGTGACCTTCTTGTTCGAGCTGGCCGTGAAGAACCCCTACCAGGTGGAATTGTCCTTTTCCGGAATGACCCTGGATTTTTCCGTGGAGGGATCCAAGGTCTTCTCGGCCCAGAGCAAGGGAGGCTTCAAGGTCCCGGCTCGGAAGGAAAATTCCAACACCTTCACGGTGACCCTGGAATACGAGGCGATCATCAAGCTGGTCAAGGACTACGCCTCCAAGGAGTGGCTGAACACGGTCATCGACGGAGTCCTGGTGATACCCCTGCCGAAACTTCCGGGGCTGCCCCAGGACGTGAAGTTCACCTACAAGCTGGAGAAGAAGATACCCGCGATCAAGCCCCACGTAGCCTTGGTCGGCTTCTCGGTGGAGCCCCCGACGGCCGCCCAGGTTGCCCAGGCTCTTGCCAAGGCGGGGAAGAAGGCGGATCCCGCCAAGGCCCAGAAGGTCTTCGCGGACGTCCTGGCGGGCAGGAAGCCGGAAGCCCCGGTCATCGACCCGGCGGAGCTCGACCTGCCCCTGTCGGTGAGCTTCACGGTGGAGATCCGGAACGACGCGAAGGGTCCCCTGTCGTTCCAGAAGCTGGGGTACGAGTTGTTCGTCAACGGAGAGTCCCTGGTGATAGGAGACAGTTCCGGCGTTGTACGGGAGGGCGCCCGGACCCTGGTCAAGGTGACGAACACCTTCAGTTCCAAGAAGCTGTCCAAAGGAGTCCGGGCCCTATTCTCGGATCGGAAGGGGAGTTTCGAGGTGAAGGGCAGCGCCTCCCTCAAACTGCCGGACGAGATCCGAAAGGACCCCGTGCCCCTGGTCTTCCGGGAATCGGGGACGTTCACCCTGAAATAAGGGAAACCCCGGCGCGCCGGGGTTTCCTCGATGACACTGGGCGGGCCGACAGGCCCGCCCGGTGTGCGTTTAGGGCAGGTTGAACATCTTCCTCAGGGTCTCCACGTTCCGGGGATTCGCCGGCCGGGAACCTTCGTTGGTGTAGAGGTAGGCG
>JAAYUR010000316.1 GCA_012517645.1 Treponema sp. | reverse complement strand
GCGGCCCGATTCAGGCCCGGGCGCCGCGGGAGAGGGCCCGGTACCGGCGATTCGCGGCCCGGGCGGCACGGCGGTCCCCCAGCTCGGCGCAGGTGTCCCGCAGGTTGAACCAGGCGTCCGCATATTCCTTCCGGAGGACCACGGCCCGTTCGAAGGCCTCCCGGGCCTCCCGAAACCGGCGGGAGACGAATAGTAGGACGCCCAGGTTGTTCCAAGCCTCCGGGTAGGCGGGATCCAGGCGGAGGGCTTCCCGATACAGGGTTTCTGCCCCGGATCCGTCACCGTCCTCCCAGGCCAGGAGACCCAGGGCCGTAAGGGCGTCCGCCCGGGGCGGGTCGGCCTCCAGGGACGCCAGGAAGGATGCCCGGGCTTCCTGTCGCAAGCCCCGGTCCCGCAGGACGGTGCCCAGGTTATAGAGGAGGTCCGGACTCCGGGGATCCAGTTCCAGGGCCGCCCGGAAAGCCGCCTCGGCCCCCTCGAGATCCCCCCGGGCCGTGAGCTCCCGGCCCCGGGCATCCCACTCGGAGGCGTCCATGAACCCCTATCCCCGCTTGGGAACCACCGTCCAACCCCAGGGTTCCAGCGTCCGCCCCAGGACGCGCCGCCGCTTGGGGCTGTGGTTCAGGACCACGGAAACCTCGGACCCGTCGACCCGCTTCCGATCCACGATCTCCACCCCCGCACCCGCGAATCGCGGGGCGATCCCCGCGGACTTGAAAATCCTGCGGTAGAGGAGGAAGGCGGCGGCGGCGTCCGGGCTCGTCCCGATATACCAGACCTTCCCCCGGCCCAGATCGTTCACGGTGACGCAAGGAGCCCCACGGTAGAACTTCTTCCGGTCCGTCCAGACGGCGACGGCCCGGGCGGTCTCGGGCTCCAGGATGTCCGCCCAGACCTCCCCGCGCGCTGGGATCGGCAGGCTCCCGACCCGGAGGCAGGCCCTGGTCTTGCCCAAGGCCTCGAATCTGGGAACTCGTACTCCCGCCAAGGCGCGGAAGAGCCCCGGCAGGGGTTTGGAAACGTTGCGGTTCGAGAGGTCCCGGGCGCCCGCCCGGTAGGACAGGACCAGGACCCCCCCCCGGTCCACCCAGGCGGCCAGGCGCTCCACGAAGGCGGGGTCGGCCATCTGGTAGAGGGGCAGAGAGACCAGCTTGTAGCGATCCAAGTCCACGGACCGGACACTCTTCACGTCCGCGTTGACGTTCAACGCGACGAAGGGGGCGAACCACTTGGCCAGCTCCGCGTCCAGTCCCGCCTGCATCCAGTCGTTGGCGCGGTGAAATAGCCCCAGGGAGAGGTACTGCTCCCGCAGAAGCCGGGTGTCGTCCTTGGAGTAGACCAGGCAGGCGGGACTTTCCACGGGTACCGAGGCGAAGTCCGAAAATGCCGCCCGGGCCCGGACAAGGTTCTCCCCCAGGACCCGCATCCGCTCGGTTTCCCGGTCGTCCGTGTCCAGAAGGCCGTAGCAGAGCTGTTCCTGGGCGAAAGCCGCGGTACGCCACCGGAAATAGACGATCCGCTCGGCCCCCCGGGCGATCGCCTGGTTGGTCCACAGGGCGACCTGCCGTTCCGGGGGCAGATGTCCCAGGCAGACGTGTCCCTGGATTCCGCTCATCTGCTCCATGACCGTAAACGGTTTGTCCGGCTTGAGGCCGCGGACGTAGGTCATCAGGAAGGACTGGAAAAAGTACGGAAGGGGAGCCTCGTCCTCTCCCCAGACGGGGTAGTTGTCCCAGGAGGCGAAGTCCATGCTCCGGGTGACATCCTCCATGTCCAGGGACAGGGAGAAGGGCACGGGGAATAGGTTCGTGGTGATCCATTTTTCCGGCGTCGAGGCGGCGCGGAGGATCTCCGTCTGCTCCGAGGCGAACGCGGAGGCCGTTTCCGAGAGGAAGCGGTCGTAGTCCAGAAGAAGGGCGGGGTTGTGCCGGGTGGCCGGCTGGACCCGGGGCACGGGCACCTGGGAGAAGTCGGATACCGTGCGCCCCCAGAAGACGGATCCCCAGGCGTCGTTCAATGTCCCTACATCGCCGTAGCGACGGGCGAGCCAGGTCCTCCATTCCCGGGCGCAGTGGGAACAGACACAGCGATCCGAGCCCTCGTGGCCCAGCTCGTTGTCGATCTGGAATCCCGCCACCTCCGGACGCTTCCCGTACCGCGCCGCGATCTCCCGGACCAGGCGCCGGGAGGCCTCCCGGTAGGCGGGGGCGTTCCAGCAGCCCTCCCGACGGGCGCCGAAGTCCCGGACCCTGCCGGAAGGGTGGGTCTGGAGGACTCCGGAGGGGTCTTCGGCCAGCCAGGCCGGAAGCGTCGCGGTAGGGGTTCCCAGGATGACGGAGATCCCGCGGTCCGCGAGGACGCGGATCGCCTCGTCGAAGAGGGAAAAATCGTAGCGCCCGGGCTCGGGCTCCACCAGGGACCAGGCGAATTCCATCATCCTGACGATTTCAACGCCGAACGCCTTCATGCGGTCCGCGTCGGATTCCCACAGCGCGCGATTCCACTGCTCGGGATACCAGTCGACTCCGAAGCTCAGTCCCATGATTCCTCCGAACCCCTAACAGGCTGTTGACAAAGGCGAGGGCGCCTTTGTCAACAGCTTCCTTAACGTCGCAATTTCGCAGAAAAGCGCAAGCTTTTCGAGCAATTGCATAGCAGGGCTCTGACAAGCTTCGAGTCTGTCAGCACCCTGCTAATCCTTTTTACGCCAGCAGACTTCCATGTAGAACCGGGACGCCCCGTCCTGGGGCAGGAACTCCAGGGCTTTCTGGAAATAGTGGAAGCCCGCCAAGAAATCCTTCTGGTAGTATCGGAGCATGCCCTGCTCGAAATAGGTGCTGGCCTTCATCTTCTGCTCGTCGAAGGCCTCATCCTGGGTATCCCCGAAGATCTCGAAGCAGGAAACCGGGGCGGCCTTTCCCTTGACCCGCACCTTGCCGATGAATCGGTACTTGAAGAGCGTGGGGTCCTCCAGGGACTTGAAGGACTGCTCGCTGACCACCACGCCGATGTTGAAGGCCTTGGCGATGGCCTGGAGCCGGGAGGAGAGGTTCACCGCGTCGGAGATCACGGTGTTCTCCATCCGGTCCTGGACCCCCACGACGCCCAGCATCAGGGTTCCCGTGTGGATGCCGATCCCCATCTCGATGGGGCGGTACCCGACGCTGGCCCGGTGTCGGTTGTACTCGACCACTCGGTTCTGCATCTCCAGGGCCGCGCTGAGCGCCTGGTCGGCCCCTCCGGTGTCCGGGAAGAGGGCCATGATGGCGTCGCCCACGTACTTGTCCACGAACCCCCCCCGCTCCTTGATCACCGGGACCATCCGGGCAAGGTAGGAATTGATGAAGGCGAAGGTCTGTTCCTCCGTCAGGGACTCGGAGAGCTGGGTGAAGCCCCGGATGTCGGAGAAGAAGATGGTCATCGCCTTCTCCACATGATCTCCCAGCTTCAGGTCCGTTACGTCCGTCTTCTGCAGGTACTCCATGAACTCCGCGGGGATAAAGCGCTTTACCGAAGTGGACACGGAGTCCACGTAGGCGGAAAGGTTCTCCGCCTCCTCGAAGACGTCCCCCACCCTGCGGATGATCGTCAGGGACGCGAGAACCGTGAAGGCCCCCGCGCCGGCGGGTTCCAGGAACCGGGCCAGGAGGAGGGAATCCGCCGTCCATAGCCGGGCGCTATAGGCGGCGGCCAGGATGACGGCCCCCAACAGGACGGGCACCGAACGGGTATCCCCCCGGATGGATCGGTAGGCGGACCAGCCGATCAAGGCCGCGACGTACAAACCCGTCCAGGCCAGGGCCGCCGCGTGGACCGGAACCAGGATCGGCAGGGGCGGAAGGGCCGCCGCGGCCAGCAGGAGGGGAGGGATCACCAAGACCGGCCGAACCGGAACCGGAAGGGACCGGTCGAAGAGAGCCAGGGACAGTACGGCTAAGCCCGCGGTCTGAAGAGACCAGGCCGCGGAATACAGCCGATCCAGGAAAGACGAATCCAGACGTATCCAACCCAGGACGGAAGCATCCCGGACAAGGAAAAAGGCGAGCGTGGAGGCCATGTACACGGCCAGAGAAAGGAAGCCCTTGCCCCTTCGGCTGATGAGCGAGAAGAGGAGGGCCACGAGCAGAGCTCCGCCGAAGGATCCCACCTTGATGCCCGCCAGCAAGGATACGAGGCCGCGGTAATCCTCCACATCCTCGGGACTTCCAAGGATGAAGGGCGTCGCAGCCAGGGTCGGACGGCCGGGGGCCCTTCCCCCCGAGGGAACTTCTATTCGAAGAGCCCCGGAAGCCGCGTCCGGAAGGCTCACCACAATAGGGCCCATCCCGTCGCTTCCGTCCGCGGGGCGCTCCCAAATCGTGGAAAAATCCGAGTAGACCGCGGATATTTCCCGTGGATAGGGGATCAGCAGAGAGGTGCCTCGTTCGGTCCCTCGCAGGATAGCAAGGCTCCAGGACTCGGGTTCCGGGGCGGGCAAGGAGGGTAGGAGGGATCGCAGGGATACCGATGCCGAGGAGATTCTGCCACGGCTCTCCACATCCCATTCCCCCGTAAGGGATACCGCGCCGCCGCTCCCCCTGAGATCCAGGACGCCCGCCTTGGCGGCCCGACTCGGAGCCAGGCCGCATCCGCACAGGCATAGCAACAGAGGGAGGAGGGGGACGATGTTTCTACTTTTCATATCCCATGTATAATAGCCCGGATAGTCCTTGTCCGCCACTGATAGAACGGAGCCGAAAAGGTTCCGGACGAGAATTCGACAAGGCCGAACTCCGCGATCCGGAGCCTATCCGGCCTAGGAGGACCTGCCTGCCCGGTCGAGGAGTGCCTTCCGAGAGCGGAGCAGGTGGTCGGACATCGCAGCCTGAGCCTCCCGGCCGTCCCGGGACCTCAGCGCGTCGATGATCCGCCGGTGCTCGGGCAAGGTTTCCTCCGGCGAGCGGACCAGACCGTGCTCGTAACTCCGGAACACGTGCCCGAAGAAGCGTTCCACCTCCCGGAGCCGGGCGCTCCCGGAGGCGGCCAGTATTCCCGCGTGGAAGGCCTTGTCCGCCCGCAGGTAGTCCCCGGTGCCTTCGGGGGGGATTCCCCGGGAAAAGGGGTCAAAAAGGGAACAGAACCTCTCGAGCTCCTCGCCGGGGGCCTCCTCGGCGCAGAGACGGGCGGCGACTCCTTCGATTCCGGCGCGGACGGCAAAGAGGTCGGCTAGGTCCTCATCGGAATAGTCGGGCACGAAGAATCCGTCCCGGAACCGGGACTCCACCAGGCCTTCCCCCGTTAGGCGATGGAGGGCGTCGTTGACCGGCGTCGGACTAACCCCGAGCCGGGCCGCCAAGGCCTTGCGGTCGATACGGTCCCCGGGACCCCAGGTTCCGTCGAAGAGCATCTCCTTGACGGTATCGTACACCGCCGTGGAAACCACGGTCCTCTGTATCCTCGGCATTCTAGGTCCTCCCCTCCGATGACGTCGGCCGGGAGCGAGCCAGGGCTGCGACGGCATCCCGAGCTTCCGCCAGATGGGCGTACATGAGGGATTCCGCCTTTCGATCGTCCCGGCGGATCAGGGCGTCCACCAGGGCCTCGTGCTCCGCAAGGCTTTTCTTCATAGGTTTCATCAGGCCCCGCTGGTTGCTGGCCAGGACGATGGCGAAGGACGAGAGGATACGGTCCAGGATCGTGTTGCGGCTCAGGCGCATCAGGGTGCCGTGGAACTCGAAATCCGCGACCCGCACGCGGTCCGCATCCCCGGACACGACGCAGTCCCGGTACGCGGCGAACGCCTTCTCCAGCTCCGCCCGCCCCGCCTCGTCCAGGTTGCGGGCCGCCTCGGCGGCTCCGAGGGGTTCCAATCGAAGGCGGACATCGTAGAGGTGGAGGAGCTCCAGGGGGGACAGGCGCTTGACGTAGGCCCCCCGGCGGGGAACCAGCTCCACCAGGAGCTCCTTCTCCAGCTTCGAGAAGGCGGCCAGGAGGGGAGTCCGGGACACCCCCAATCGCTCCGAGAGGGCCTCCTGCACGAGCTTTTGACCCGGAACGAGCTCGCCGCTCAGGATCATCTCCCGGAGAACGCGGTAGACTTGCTCCGCGAGGTCTTCGAAGCGGGATTCTCGCATGGCCTCATTCTAGCCGTGCCTGTCCCCTGCGGTCAATGATTTTGTATACAAACGTCCCTTCCTCTATTGACAGGATGCGGGAGTCGGTCTATGTTTTGTATACAATATTTTTAGACAAGCGGGCGGTATGTACGGAGTTTCTCCAGCCTTTTTTTTATCCTCCTTCGGACCGGGCTTCCGGCCCTCGGACATCCTGGATGCCCTGCCGGGGCTTCGGAGCCTCGGGTACGACTCCTTCCAGCCGGAAGCCTTCCGGGCGGAGGCCGCGGAAGCCTGGACCGAACGGGACTCCCGGGAGATCGCGGATCGTGCCCGTTCCCTGGGACTCGCCACGGGCCCCTTCGTGGCCCATTGGCTGGGCGCCGGATTCTCGACCGCCGAGTCCCTGGGGCGCCGGGGGCTCCCGGAGGGAACGGACCGGGCCCTGGAGATCGCGGCGGCCCTGGG
>JAAYUR010000350.1 GCA_012517645.1 Treponema sp. | reverse complement strand
GGCGCCCCGCCCGGCTATGTGGGCTACGACCAGGGCGGCATGTTGACCGAGAAGGTCCGCAGGCGGCCGTACAGCGTCATCCTCTTCGACGAGATCGAAAAGGCACACCCGGACGTCTTCAATCTCCTGTTGCAGCTTTTGGAGGAGGGCGAGCTCCGGGACAACCTTGGGCATACGGTCTCCTTCCGGAGCTGCGTCATCGTCATGACCAGCAACGCGGGAACCCGGGACATAGCACGGGGCAAGCGCCTGGGCTTCCACTCCGAGGATCCCCGATTCGACCTGGAATCCGTCCGGGAAGCCGCCCTGTCGGAGCTCAAGAAGCAGTTCAACCCGGAATTCCTGAACCGGGTGGATGAGGTCGTGGTCTTCCACCCCCTCTCCCGGGAGCAGGCCGGGGCCGTCCTGGACCTCATGATCGCGGATCTCAAGAGGCGTCTGGCCGAGAAGGGGCTGGACCTGGAGATCCGGAAGCCCGCCCGCGACTGGCTCGTGGAGAAGGGGTACGACGCGACCTACGGAGCCCGGCCCATGCGCCGCCTGATCACACGGACCCTCGAGGACCCCATAGCCGCGGACCTGATCGCGGGCAAGTACTCCCCGGGGCAAACCGTCCTGGTCGAGCTGAAGGGGGAGCAGGTGGTGGTGAAACCCCGGAAATCCCGCAGGTCCCGGGACGAAGCCGTCCCGATCGGCCGTTGACCCGGTTCCCGCACAAGCCTGCGGCGGATCTATGCCTCCTCCGGCTCCTTGCCGATCAGGGACCGGAGGGAACGCAGCCTCCCTTCCTCCAGGGTGACGTGGAGGTTCCTCTCCTGGGTGGGGATGACCAGTCCCTTGGGGCCGTCCTTGGCCCGCCTGAGGTATTTTACACGAGTGTAGTACAGGTCCCCCTGTCCGGAGTTCCTGCCCTTTGAATAGTAGAGGGCCAGACAACCCGCGTCCAAAAGGATCTCCAAGGGCACGGACTTCCCGGGGCGATTCTTGACGAAGACGTAGGCCCCCGGCCAGTCGCGGGCGTGGAGCCAGAGGTCGTTTCCCCGGACGTGGCGGCGGAGGAGCTCGTCGTTCTCCTTGGCCGAGCGGCCCACGAGCAGGGTCCACCCGTCCCGCTCCAGGGATATGCCGGGATAGGGGCGCTTTGCGGCCCCCGCGGATCTTCGTTTCGCCAGGAAGGCCCGCAGGACGTAGGGGCTTTCCTCGGCTTCCATTCGGGCCGCTTCTTCCTCCAGGCGCGAAAGCCGGCGCAGGATCTCTTCCCGCTCGGTCCGCACGTCCTTCAGACCCGATTCGGCCTTCCGGTACCGCTCGTAGTAGGATCGGGCGTTCTCCACCAGAGACTTTTCGGGATCGACCCGGATGCGGACGACCCCGCCCCGGAAGAAGTCTTGGGTTTCCAGGAACCCGTCCTCCCAGGACCCGCTTCCCAGGCTGCCCATGAGGATGTCCCCGAGTTCCCGCAGGCGCTCGGCGTTCGAGTATTCCTCCTCGGTACGCCGGAGCTCCTCGGCCCGGGCCCGGAGGGATGCCTGCCTCCGGGCGAACCACTCCCGGACCTTGGGCAAAAGCTGGTCCCGGGAAAGCTCCCCCCGACCCCGGGCGTAGAGCCGGTCCACCCGTTCGTTGAAGGTCCCCGGTCCGGGTAGGTCCCGAACCACGAAGGCCCGTTCAGGCGAGGCCTCGTTCAGGGTCTCCTCGGGGCGATAGGTTCCTCCGGCCGTCTCCCCGCGCTTGGGCTTACGGGCCAGGGCGTCCACGATGGAACCCGTCTCGTCCGTCAGGATCAGGTTGGCCGCGCCGCTCCATAGCCGGGCATAGAGACGGTACCGGACGGGCTTTCCTCCTTCCGTCGCGGGGGAGACCCGGATGTCAGCTCGTACGATCCGCTCGGCCCCCAGCTGGCGGATCGATTCGATGCGGCCGTTCCGGATGCGGGACCGGAGGAGCTCCGCGAACCGGAGAGGCTTTTCGCTTTTCGGGACCGGTACGGTCGTCGCGTGGATACGGCAGGCCCCGTGGGCCAGGCAAATAAGGAGCTCCACCGGGGATCCCGGTTTGTACAGGGACAGGACGAGGGTGTCGTACGCCGGTTGGACGATCCTCTGTATTTGGCTGCCGATCAGGTCCAGCTCCGAGAGGACGAGGTCGATCTCGCGGTGGTTGAGGCTCATATCTGTGAACCGCGGACAGGGAAGGATGGACAGGAAGCGATCGGCGACCCGGCCGGATGCAGGCCGGTCGCGGGTGTTCGCATACTGTTCCCTGGACAGTCTGGATATTTGGTTGGAACCATCGCCCGGTTACCCGCAAACGCCGTGCTGGGGATCGCGGAACGCGAAGCGTTCCGTGCCGTACCTCCGAGCCGCTGGCGGCTCGGACTTACGCGCCGTGACAGTGCTTGTATTTCTTCCCGCTCCCGCAGGGGCAGGGGTCGTTCCGGCCCACCTTGGGCATGGTCCGCTTGACCGTCACGACCTGTCCGGCCGCCGCGGCCAGGGTGCCCGCGGGTGCCGCCGGGCGGGACGCCGCGGAACGGGAAGCGTTTTCCGCCATTTCGGCGCCCGCATGGAACTGGCCCATCTCGTCGTGGACCGCCGTACCCGGCCGGGCCGCGGGCACGTAGCGGCGGTCGGCCTCGGTCTTGATGCGGACCAGGAAGAAGCGCGTGGCGATCGAGCGGCGGATGTCGTCTATCATCTTCTCGAAGATCTCGAAGCCTTCGATCTTGTACTCCAGAAGGGGGTTCTTCTGGGCGTAGTGGCGCAGGTAGACCGCCTCCCGAAGGGCTTCCATGTTCTCCAGGTGATCCAGCCACTTCTGGTCGATCGCCTGGAGATACTGGAAGCGTATGAAGTTGTTCAGGTTCGCATCGCCGGCGTAGGCCCGCTTGACCTCGAAATCCGCACGCAGGGCTTCCAGGATGAGCTCCCTCAGTCGCTCGGGCTCCCGGGAGGGGGGAGGGGAGGGGAGTTGGAGGTTGAAGGACTCGCGAAGGCCGGTCTGGAGTTCCGTCCACGCC
The DNA here is from genome assembly GCA_012517645.1 of Treponema sp. Classification (GTDB taxonomy): domain Bacteria; phylum Spirochaetota; class Spirochaetia; order Treponematales; family UBA12059; genus JAAYUR01. The sequence goes on along the minus strand of JAAYUR010000350.1, from coordinate 2,681 downwards.
TTGCCGTCGTCGGCCCGCCGGGAGCTCTCGTAGGCGTCCAGCAGTTCGTCCACGATATCGTGGGCAGCGGAGAAGACCCTCTCCGTGAGGTCCTGTTCCGCCAGGATGGCGTCCCGCTGGGAGTAGATGAAGCCGCGCTGATGGTTCAGGACGTCGTCGTATTCCAGGAGATGCTTGCGGATCTCGAAGTTGCGCTCTTCCACCCGGCGTTGGGCTTTCTCGATGGTGCGGTTCAGGAGGGGGTGGTAGATGGGCTCCCCCTCCTTCATCCCGACCTTCATCATGAGGCTCTTGAAGCCCTCTCCGCCGAAGAGGCGCATGAGGTCGTCGTCCAGGGAGATGAAGAAGCCCGACCGGCCCGGGTCTCCCTGGCGGCCCGAGCGGCCGCGCAGCTGATTGTCGATACGGCGGCTCTCGTGCCGCTCCGTGCCCAAGACGAAGAGCCCGCCCGCAGCCCGGACCTCCTCGTAGTCCTTGCGCCAAGCCTCGTATTCCTCCGCCAGGATACGTCGCCAATCCTCCTCGGACGCCTCGGTCCCGGCTCGGCGTCGGGCGCGGAATTCGGGGTTGCCCCCCAGCTTGATGTCGGTTCCGCGGCCGGCCATGTTCGTGGCTATGGTGACCGCGCCCTTGGCCCCGGCCTCCGCGATGATCATGGCTTCCCGGGCGTGGTTCTTGGCGTTCAGGACCTCGTGCCGGATACCCCGCTTGGTAAGCTGGGCGGAGAGCTTCTCGGACTTCTCGATGCTGACCGTCCCCACCAGGACCGGTTGGCCCCGCCCGTGGGCCTCTACGATCTCGTCGCAGATGGCGTCGAACTTCTCCTGTTCGTTCAGGAACATGAGGTCGTCTTCGTCGTTCCGGATCACGGGCTTGTTCGTGGGGATGACGACCACGTCCAGGTTGTAGATCTTGGAGAACTCCGGAGCCTCGGTATCCGCGGTGCCCGTCATGCCGCAGATCTTTCCGTACATGCGGAAGAAGTTCTGGAAGGTGATGGTGGCCAGGGTCCGGTTGCGTCGGGCTACCTTGATCCGTTCCTTGGCCTCTATGGCCTCGTGGAGGCCGTCGGAGTACCGGCGCCCGTGAAGTATGCGGCCGGTGAACTCGTCCACGATCTGTATCTGGCCTTCCGATACGACGTACTCCACGTCCGCGTGGAAGAGGGTATGGGCGCGCACCGCTTGGGTGAAATAGTGGACGAACTCGAAGTTTCCTTCCTCGAACAGGGAACCCTTGATGAGACCCCGCTTCTGGAGGAGGTCCTCGATCTTGTCCAGACCCTGGGGGGTGAAGGATACGCGCTTGGACTTTTCGTCGATCTTGTAGTCCCCCTCCAGGACCTCCCCCTCCTCCTCCCGGGGATATTCGCCGGTCCGGGGATCCTTCTTCACCTCCGTGAGCTGGCCTACGAAGCGGTTGACCTCGTTGAATTTGGCGGTGTCGTCCTCGGCGGGACCCGAAATGATGAGGGGCGTCCGGGCCTCGTCGATCAGGATGGAATCGATCTCGTCGATGACGCAGTAATTGTGGCCCCGTTGGACCCGGGCTTCCGGGGTCCAGACCATATTGTCCCGGAGATAGTCGAAGCCGAACTCGTTGTTCGTCCCGTAGGTGATGTCCTTGGCGTAGGCGGCCTTTCGTGCGTCGTTGTCCATCCGGGAAAGGATGGCCCCCACGGATACGCCGAGGTACTCGTACACGGGCCCCATCCACCCGGCGTCGCGCTCGGCCAGGTAGTCGTTGACCGTGACGACGTGGACGCCCTTTCCGGAGAGGGCGTTGAGGTAGACGGCGCCCACGGAAGCCAGGGTTTTCCCCTCGCCGGTCTTCATCTCCACGATCTTGCCCTGGTGCAGGACGATGGCTCCCAGGATCTGCACGTCGTAGGGCCGTTCCCCCAGGACGCGCCGGGCGGCTTCCCGGGCCAGGGCGAAGGCCTCGGGCAGGAGGGCGTCCAGGCTCTCCCCCTCGCGATGGCGGCGCTTCAAGTCCTCGGTGGCGGCCTTGAAGCCCCGGGCGTCCAAGGACAGGGCCCAGGATTCCTTGGCGTTCACGGAGTGGAGGACGGGAAGAAGGGCTTTTATATCGCGCTCGTGCTTGGATCCTACGATCGCAGTCAACGGATTAAATGCCATGAAGCCACTGTATCCTTTAGTCCTCGAAACGGTCAAGAACGGGACATCCCGGCGCCCGCATTCGACCCGGGCGGTGCTTGACGGAGGGACCACGTTGCTTCACTCTAGGGTGGATGAACACCGTGAAGTCCCGGAGCCCGGCGATCCTTTCCGCGGCGATTCTCTTGTCCCTCCTGGTTCCGACTGCCTGTTCCCGGTCCTCCGGCCCCGTGCGGGAGGTCCGGAGGGAATCCCTGTTCACCCTGGGCTACGGTACCCAGGAGGACCAGCTGGATCTCTTCCGGATGGAGGGCATGGCGCCCCCCGCCAAGACCCGGATCGCCATGCAGGACGGGATCTTCTTCCTTTCGAACGGGAACGGGGCCAAGGTGCTCACCCTCTCCTCCTTCGGGGACCTTTTGTCCATGGTGTACAACCCCGAACGGAATCCGCCGCCGGTGGTGCTTTCCCAGTCCGAATCCCAGGCTTCGGGGAGGACCGCCCGGCCGTATCCATTCCTGTCCCCCGGGGAGATCGCCGTGGATTCCCGGAAGCACGTGTACG
>JAAYUR010000206.1 GCA_012517645.1 Treponema sp. | reverse complement strand
CTGTCCTATCCCCGGCACGAATACTTCCGCCGTATACTCTGCAACCTCGTAGGCGGGTGGATGGACCGGGGTGAGATCCCCCCGGATCCGGAGACGGCGGGGAACCTGGTGAAGGACGTCTGTTTCCGGAACGCGGCCTCCTATTTCGGGATCGACCTGGGGGTGCGGGTCTAGCGCAGGGCGGCCGCGCCCTTCGGCGGCGGGGCCGCCAAGGGACTCGGGTCGCGCCCGCCGCCCCGCGGGTCCCATACTTCAGTAAGGAGAGTCCACCTATCATGGAACGGAGCGAATTGAACATACGACGCGACCGCGAGCTCCTCCTGGCCGCCCTGGATCGCCGGGGTCTTTTGGACGCGAAACCCGAAGCCCTGTCCGCCCTGCGGGAGGCCTCCCGGGGCCGCACGGACCTGGGGGGAGGGATCTTCTATTACCCGAGATCCTTCTTCCCGGCGGAGAACCTCCGGTTCCTCCTGGCGGGAACGGGCGGGCCGGACGCGCCGGACGCGCACCCGAACGAGCGGGACGGGAAGCGCCTCCTCGTCCTGTCCAAGGACGCGATTCCCCCGGCCTTCGAAGGAGAGCGCTTCTCCGCAGCGGGTTGGAAGGCCCTCGTGGGCCCGCGGTCCTGGGACAACTACCTGGCCATCAAGGAGCACCTTCCCTTCCTGGCCCCCGCCTCCCTTCGAGGGGAGCGCACCACCATCGGCTGCGGGGACCGTCTGGGAATGGCCGGGCCCGGCCATATCCGGGCCGCCCGGGACTTCCGGGTCAGCCCGGTCCTGGCCCAGCTCTCCATGCGGGAGCTCAAGCTGACCGGCCGGACCTACCCCCGGGTGGTCAAGGACGCGGCCTTCGCGGCCCTGCAGGAAGGCTTCGACCGGGGCTTCGGCGCCGACGGGGACCATTTAAAGAACATCCCGGACATCGACACGGCCCTGGACGCGGGAATGCCCATGATCACCCTGGACCTGACGGAGGTCATGGACCCCGGCCCGGCCTCCTGGACCGAGGCCGCCGTGGAGGAGGCCTTCGGCCGCCTGGCGGAGCCCGTCCGCCGGCGGGTCCTGGAGGGCTACGCCGGCAGGACCTTCTCCCTTCCGGGAGCCTCCGTCCCGGTGCCGGACCTCGAGGCCAAGCGCTGCGCCCTCATGTACTGGGAGGCCCTGGAGTTCACCGGGGAGGTGGACCGCCACCTGCGGTCCCGCCGGGGGGACGCCTACGACCTGGAGGTGAGCATCGACGAGACCACGGCGCCCACGGTTCCCGCGCACCACCTGTTCATAGCCTCGGAGCTAGCCCGGCGGGGGGTCACGGTCAACTCCCTGGCGCCCCGGTTCATCGGGGAGTTCCAGAAGGGCATCGACTACATCGGGGACCCCGGGGAGTTCGAGAAGCAGTTCGCGGTCCACTGCGCGATCGCCAAGGCCTACGGGGGCTACAAGATCTCCATCCACTCGGGAAGCGACAAATTCAGCGTGTACCCCGCCATCGGCCGCCTTTCGGACCTGCGGGTCCACGTGAAGACCGCGGGCACCAGTTGGCTGGAGGCGGTCCGGGCCGCGTCCCTCCGGGATCCCGGTCTCTTTCGGGACCTCCTGGCCAAGGCCTACGACTACTTCCCGGAAGCCTTGAAGCTCTACCACATCACCCCCGACCTTTCCCGGATCCCGGATCCCTCGGGAGTCCCGGACGAGGACCTGCCCCTCTACCTGGAACGGCCCGAGAGCCGCCAGCTCCTCCATGTAAGCTACGGGGGGCTCCTGAACGACCCGGACACGGGGCCCAGGCTCTTCCGCTTCCTGATCGAGAGGGAGGAGCTCCACTACGGATGCGTGGGGGACCACATCCGCGCTCACATCGAACGGCTGGGAGTCCCGCCGCATGGCAGATAGGAACGACACCCTGTGGTTCCTCGACTTCGACGGTGTGCTCTGCGACAGCCTCCCGGAGTGCTACGCCGTGTCCCGGACCGCCTATTGGACCGGCTTCCTGGGCTTGCCGGAGCCTCCGGACGCCCCCTCGGAGCGGGCCGAGTTCGCCCGCATGCGGCCCCTGATCCGGCGGGGAGCCGACTACCTGCTCCTGCACCTGGCCATCCGGGAGGGGATCCGCCTGGATTCCCAGGAGGGCTTCGACGCCCTGGCCGCCCGGGAGGCGGATAGGGACGCCCTCTTCCACGAGCTCTTCTACAGAGCCCGAAGCGATCTGTTGCGGCGCGACCCGGAGCGATGGTTCGCCCTGAACCCCCTGTATCCCGGAGTCGCGGAAATCCTGTTGCGGAATCGCTCGAACCGTGCTGTCCTTATCCTGTCGACCAAGGAAGCTCCCTTCATCCTGGAGATCCTGCGGCACCACGGGGTCGAGTGGGATGCGGACCGGGTCCTGTGCTCCGGCAAGGAGCCGAAGCTGGGATATATCGACCGGATCCTGGCCGAACGCGGCGCAAGCCGGGCGGTCTTCGTGGACGACCAGGTGGACCATTTCCGGGGGACTCCGGAGCGGCCGGTCCGCCGCGTCCTGGCGGAATGGGGGTACGTACGGCCCGAATGGATCGAGTCGGGGACAGTCGAGACGGTCTCCCTGGCGAACCTGCCCGCTCTTCTGCCGGCCTGAGCGAGGGCGCCTCGGCGTCCCGGATGCCCCGGATACGGATCGGCATCCGGGCCAAGCTCCTGGCCTTTTACGGGGCTGCCATCCTGGCGGTGGCGCTCTTGGACCTTTCGGTCCAGATCGTCTCCTCCGGGGCGATCCGCCAGTTCGAGGGAAACCTTGCCCGCTACCACGCCATCCACCGCCTG
>JAAYUR010000369.1 GCA_012517645.1 Treponema sp. | reverse complement strand
CAGGTTCGGGATGACCGCGGAGGGCCCCGAGGGATTGACCAGCCGGAGTTCCGGGCGTCCGTCCGCGCCGCGCACCGCCGCCCGGCCCGCCAGGGCCAGGGGCCGGTCCAGCCAGGTCGAAAGGATGGGCCCTCCGTAGACCTCCACGGCGATCCTGTCCCCGGCCTTGTGCCGGAGCGATTTTTCCGGCCGGACCCGGAGGGCAGGAGCGTCCGTATGGGCCCCCGCCAAGGCGAATCCCGCCCGGGCAGGGGATTCCCCGCCGATCCGGAACGCCACCAGGCCGGATCCGTTGCGGACGACATAATAGGTCTTGCCGGATTCCAGTCGCCACTCGCTCCGCTCGTCCAGGGCCAGGGCACCCCGGGCCTGGAGGGCCGCTACAAGGGCGTCGGCGGCGTGGAACTGGGTGGGGGCCGCGTCCAGAAAGTCGCACAGGCTTTTTACGGAAACCGCGGGCATGGCACCTCCTGACGAGGGGTTCTCCCGCACAGGGTATCACCCCCGGGAGCGTCTTTCAAGAAAGACTGTTCAAGGATCGGAAGTAGGCCCGTACCAGCAGGGCCCGGATCTCGTAGGCCCGGGCCCGTAGGTCCTGCCGGGGGCCGGTCGCTTCCCGCAGGAGGACCTCCCGGGCGGCCTCGGGTGAAAGCCCCTTGCTGCGGACCAGATGCTTCATCCGAAGCAGGGAAAGAAGTTCCGCCTCGGAGTACTCCCTGCGGCCGGATTCACTGCGCCGCGGGGAGACCAGAGGGACCGCCCGCTCCCAGTACCGGATCACGTGGGCTTTCTCCCCCAGGATCCGCTCCACCTGGCCGATCGAATAGGAACGCATGGCACTACGCCCGGTCCGCCTTCCAAGAGGAGGAACCCCGGACCTCCAGCTCGACGGGTATCAGGGAGAAGCCCAGGTCCGAGCGGATCTTATTCTTGAGGTAGGATAGATAGGACTCCCCGATGGCGTCGGGCCGGCTGGCGAAGAGGATAAACTTCACCGGGTTGATGCCGGACTGCAGCGCGTACCGGAGCTTGTCCCGGGAAGCCTCGAAGGAGTTCTTGAGGTCCGGCATTCGGTCCCACTTGTTCAGGGCGAAGACCAGGCCCCTCCCCTTTTCCACCGCCAGGGCCGCTATCTTCTTGTCCTGGTCCGTGAGCCCTTCCTGGGCGTCGATCATCAGCACCACGATATCGCAGTCCTCGACGGTGCGGATGGCTCGGTTCACCGAATAGTACTCGATGTCCTCGTGGACCTTCTTCTTCCTGCGGATCCCCGCGGTGTCCAGGACCGTTATCCTGCGGCCTTTCCAGGAGGTGGATCCCTCCACGACGTCCCGGGTGGTGCCCGCTATCTCGCTGACCAGGGACTTCTGCTCCCCCAGGAGGCGGTTCAAGAGGGTGGACTTCCCGGTGTTCGGCTTGCCCAGGATGGCCACCCGGACGTCGTCGTGCAGGTCCTCCTCCGAGGAAACCCGGGAGAAGTCCAGGCGGGCCGCGATGCGCTCCACCAGCTCGTCCATGTTGCGCCCGTGCTCCGCGGACACGGCCACCAGCTCCGGAAAGCCCAGCCGCGCAAAGCCGTAGGCCAGGGCGTCCCGCTCCGGGCTGTCCGCCTT
>JAAYUR010000363.1 GCA_012517645.1 Treponema sp. | reverse complement strand
GAGCCCACCACCGTCGCCGCCGAGCGTCCGTATTTCCTGTGAGGGAGCGAAGGCTTCCGTCCGCCGCGGGTGCCGCGGATTGAATAAAACCCGGAATAGAGGAATACTCTTTCCCATGCGACGAACCCTGTCCGCCCTTCTCTGCCTTTGCCTTACCCTCTCCGCCTGCGCCCGGACGGGCGGCCGGGAGCCTCTGCGGGGCTCCGAGTACGTCCTGGGAACCATCTGTACGATTTCCCTTTTGGACGGAGGCTCCGAGGCCGCCCTACAAGCCGTCTTTACGCGCCTCCGGGAGATCGAGGCCCGGATGAGCGCGAACCGGGACGGAACGGAGATCGCCGCGGTCAACGGAGCCGCGGGACGATCCCCTGTCCGGGTCTCTCCGGACACCTTCTTCGTGGTCAAGAAAGCGCTGGAATACGCCCGGATCTCGAACGGGGCCTTCGATCCGAGCATCGGGCCGATCGTCAAGCTCTGGAACATCGGCCTGGAAGGTCAGAGGGTTCCCGAGGACCGGGAGATCCGGGACGCCCTACCCCTGGTGGATTGGAAGTCCGTGGTCCTGGACGAGCGGGCCTCCACGGTGTTCCTGCCCAGAACCGGCATGCGGCTGGACCTGGGGGCCATAGCGAAGGGGTACGCCGCGGACGAGGCCGCTCGCATCCTGGGGGAGCGCCGGGTCAAGGCCGCGATCGTGGATCTGGGGGGGAACATCCTGGTATACGGGAAGAAACCCGACGGTTCGCCTTGGCGGGTGGGCGTTCAAAACCCCTTCGACGACCGGGGTACCTATCTAGGCATCGTGAGCATGGGCGCCGGGACCGTCGTAACCAGCGGTATCTACGAGCGCTTCTTCGAGCAGGACGGGAAGCGGTACCACCATATCCTGGACACCCGGACGGGACGACCCGTGGACTCGGATATAGTCTCCGTGACGGTCATCGCCCCAAGCTCCATCGACGCGGACGGCCTGTCCACCACCCTGTTCGCCCTGGGGCGGGAGCGAGGCTTGGACCTGGTCCGGACTCTGCCGGGGGTCGAGGCGGTGTATGTGGACGCCCGGAAGAGACTCTACCTCTCGCCGGGAGCCTCCAAGTCCTTCAACCTGACGGACAAGGCGTTCACGTTCGCGGAGTAGCCGCGGTCCGTTCCTCGGCCAGTCTCAATCGCAGGAAAAGCCAGGGAGCCCCCAGGGAAACCCAGGCGCCCAGGATCCCGTACCGAAGGAATCGGAACAGGGAGTAGTTCGCGGAGCTCTCTCCGGGCAATACGGCCTTCAGGCCGAAATAGACCAACCCGGCTCCGGCCGTTCCCAGGGCAAGGCGCAGGGCTTTTTCCCGGACCCTTCCCGATGCCGCGTCGAAACGGGCTCGGGAGGAGGCCAGTACGGCTCCGACGACCATGCCGAAGAGGGCTCCCGGGAGACCCGTTTCCCCGGGATTCAGGGCGTTCATCCCCAGGGCCGCTGCGGCCGCCGCGGCTATCCATAGGCGTCCGGGCAGGCGGTCGACCAGGGACTCCAGGGCGTTCCCCCAGACCGCGTGGGACGCCGCGAAGAGGGAACCCAGGATCCACCCGACCAGGACGTCCGAGGGGAAATGAACCCCCAGGTAGATCCGGGACAGCCCGATCAGGAAGGGCAGGACCAGGGCCAGGACCAGACCCCAGGGCCTGCGGATCCAGGGCGCAAGGACGCCCCAGAAGGTCGCGGAGCTCTGGGCATGGCCCGAGGGCAGTCCGCAGCTCGTCTCCCGGGCCATTCCGACGGAGGGATTCAGATCGTAGGGCCTCGGCTGGCGGAAGAAGACCTTGAGCCAGGAGTTGAGAACCGCGGAGACAAGGAAGAAGGTCCCCAGTCGGATCCCCTTGCGATGGTCCACGCACCAATAGACCACCGGCAAGGCGAATAGGAAGAAATACTCCGTCCCCAGAACGCTCAGGAGGCGAACTGCCGCGGTCAGGGCGGGGGAAGCGAGGGTCTGGACGGACCGGACGACCTCCAAACCCCAAGCGAGGATCTCATCCATGGTCGGCCTCCGTGGGATGGGCTGACCCAAGTCTAGTCCCGGGGCCCCGGATCCGCAAGGCGGGCCGGCCCGGCCTCGGTCCCTACTTGAGCGCCCGGACCGAGTTCAGCACCGCCGCGAGGGCCACCCCGACGTCGGCGATTACCGCCAACCACATATTCGCGGCCCCCGCGGCCCCCAGGGACAGGAAGACCAGCTTGAAACCCAGGGCGAAGGCGATATTCTGGCGGACGATGACTCGGGTCCTTCGGGCCCGGGAAACGGCTTCCGGAAGGGCGGACAGGCGGGTCG